>NZ_JANUCQ010000012.1 GCF_024807035.1 Methanococcus voltae PS | reverse complement strand
AGCCCACAATCTTTTAGTGCCTATTAACGACCTATCATCTTAACTTTCTAGGAGGTGATCCAGCCGCAGGTTCCCCTACGGCTACCTTGTTACGACTTCACCCTCCTCGCTGAACCCAGGTTCGATCTTAGCCGAAGGCCAAAACCTCACCTCAACCCAACTCGGATGGTGTGACGGGCGGTGTGTGCAAGGAGCAGGGACACATTCACCGCAGTATTATGAACTGCGATTACTACGGATTCCAGCTTCACGTGGGCGAGTTACAGCCCACGATCCGAACTACGACAGGGTTTAGGAGATTTGCGTCCCTTTTCAGGGTAGCATCCCATTGTCCCAGCCATTGTAGCCCGCGTGTAGCCCAGGAGATTCGGGGCATGCGGACCTATCGTTGCCCGCTCCTTCCTCTGACTTAGCGCCAGCGGTCCCCTATGAGTGCGTTCCCTCCGGAGAAGAAACTAGCAACATAGGGCACGGGTCTCGCTCGTTACCTGACTTAACAGGACGCCTCGCGGTACGAGCTGACGATGGCCATGCACCACCTCTCAGCGCTTCAGACAAGGTCGTCAACCTGGTCATCATAATGCTGTCGCTCCTGGTGAGATGCCCGGCGTTGAATCCAATTAAACCGCAGGCTCCACCCGTTGTGGTGCTCCCCCGCCAATTCCTTTAAGTTTCAGTCTTGCGACCGTACTCCCCAGGTGGCGAACTTAACGGCTTCCCTTCGGCACTAGATAGGCACAGAGCCTACCTAACACCTAGTTCGCAAAGTTTACGGCCAGGACTACCCGGGTATCTAATCCGGTTCGCGCCCCTGGCTTTCGTCCCTCACCGTCGGACCCGTTCCAGACAAGTGCCTTCGCCATAGGTGGTCCTCCAAGGATCAACACATTCCACCGCTACCCTTGGAGTACCCTTGTCCTCTCCCGGTCCCAAGTCTAGCAGTATCCCTGCCAGTCCTCTGGTTAAGCCAGAGGATTTAAACAAGGACTTACTAAACCGGCTACGGACGCTTTAGACCCAATAAGAGTGGTCACCACTTGGGCCGTCGGTGTTACCGCGGCTGCTGGCACCGAACTTGCCCAGCCCTTATTCTTTAAGCTATTTACACTTACTAAAAGCCTATGAGTTACATAGGCACTTGGGGTCCCCCCGTCGCACTTTCGTGCATTGCGGAGGTTTCGCGCCTGCTGCGCCCCGTAGGGCCTGGGGCCGTGTCTCAGTCCCCATCTCCGGGCTCCCTCTCTCAAGGCCCGTATCGATCGTAGGCTTGGTGGGCCATTACCCCACCAACTACCTAATCGAGCGCAGTCCTATCCTCAAGCGCATATGCTTTCAGAAAAAGATTATTCCAAACCTTTTTTCCTATGGAGTATTATCCTCAGTTTCCCAAGGTTATCCTCCGCTTGAGGGTAAGTTAACCACGTGATAATGAGCCGTCCGCCATGGCCGAAGCCATAGACTCGCATGGCTTAGTCGAACCCCAATAGCAGTGACCTCCGGCGGGATCAACCGGAATTAGTTGCTTACGGATAAGCAACTACTCTCGTGGAGTCGGTCAGTATTTCATTTAAAGGAAATGACTTGGTCGTTAATAGGTTTCACAAGATTGTGGGCTTACTTCGTACTTGAAACTTCTTTCGTTTCAGGCATTCATCTCAATTGCATAATATGCTTATGAGATGGTACATGTAACGTTTTTAGGTTCGTAACAATTA
>NZ_JANUCQ010000011.1 GCF_024807035.1 Methanococcus voltae PS | reverse complement strand
AGGAAGTTAAAGAAGAGGAAGTTAAAGAAGAGGAAGTTAAAGAAGAGGAAGTTAAAGAAGAGGAAGTTAAAGAAGAGGAAGTTAAAGAAGAGGAAACTCCGAAATATTGGTTTAATTTAGCAAATATGACTAAGGATAATGATGAAAAAATAAAATACTACGATAAAGCTTTAGAGATAAATCCAAATTACGAAAGTGCTATTAGTGGTAAGGGAAAAGTTTTAAAATCCATTAAAGAATTAGAGAAACTAGAAGAAATTAAGAAGAATAAAGAAACTGCGAAAAAATTCTGTAAATTGGCATACGGTGAAAAAGATAAAGCTACCCAGCTCAAATATTATGAAAAAGCTTTAAATTTAGATTCTGACAATACAAAGATATTATTAAATTGTGCAGTGGCTCATCATAACTTAAAAGAATATCATAAAGCGTTATATTACTATGATAAAGCTTTAGAGATAAATCCGGACTATGAAAGTGCTATTAGTGGTAAAAAAATAGTCTCAAAACTGTTAAAACAAATTGAAGACGCCAAAAAGCTTTGTAAATTGGCATACGATGAAAAAGATAAAGCTACCCAGCTCAAATATTATGAAAAAGCTTTAAATTTAGATTCTGACAATACAAAGATATTATTAAATTGTGCAGTTTCACACTATAATCTTAAAAATTATAAAATATGTAAAGAATATGCTTTAAAAGTCTTAAAAATCGATAAAAATAATTCAAAGGCAAAAGAACTTGTTGAATTATGTACGAATAAAAAATAAATATTAATTAATACTTATTTTTCTATTTTTTTAAATAATTCTAAAAAATATTAAAATTACATTAAACTACATTAAATTATTGGTTAATTATGGATAATATTAGTAATATGAAGTAAATAATGTAATTCATTGTTTTTTAGTTTACATATTAAGGTATTGTTTTTTTAGATAGCATACTAATTAAAATTTAAATCACTAATTATATATTTTATTAAGTAGCTAATTAATTTATTATAATGTATAACAAATTATAACCATATGATGGTGTATATATGAAAAAAAGTTGTTTTAAATTGACATTTTTCGTATTGTTGGTATCATTGGTATTATCCCTTAATTCCGTATCTGCAGATACTGCAATAAGCGGTTCCTGTAATATTACAGCACCTGGGACTTACTACCTAACAAACGATATAAACCCTGGCGAACTTGCAAAAAGTCAGACAATAATAAATATTTTTTGCAGTAATGTAACATTAGATGGTAAAGGATATACCATCAATGGAAATTATAACTCCTATGGTATAGTAGTACGTAACAATTCCAAATTTATAAAAAATATCACGATAAAAAATTTTAAAATAAAAAATTTAAATAGATTTGGAATTTGTGTTATGAATACATCTAATTCACTTATTTTAAATAATTCAATAATTTCGGCATACGATTCAATCGCGCTTATGAATTCATCCAATAACACCATTAAAAATAACAACATCTCATTTTCAACACGTACAGCTATAGAAGCAGTACTGGGCAGTAATAACAACACAATTTATAATAATACAGTATCATATGCTCATTTTGGAATTGATATTGGCAGAACATTAAATAACACTGTAATAAACAATACTTTATACAATGCTGGCATATGTGTTGGCGGAGATTATCAGGGTAAGCTTAACAGTAATATTACGCAATGGATTAATCACACGATAGTAAATAACACAGTCAATGGAAAACCAATTTATTATTACAAAAATAATAATTCTAAAAAAAGTATTCCAGAAGATGCTGGACAAGTAATACTTGTAAATTGTTCAAATATGACTCTTGAAAATTTAACAATAAATAACGTTTCAATAGGTATAGACATTGGTTTCTGTTCAAATATAACTATTAAAAACATTACTATCGGCAATAATTCAATGGCAAATATTTTAACGTATAATTTACATAATAGTAATATTTCAAACAATATCATTAATTCCGGAAGATATGGAATTTCAATGCATTATTCAAATAACAACACAATTTGTAACAACACAATTTCAAAATTTAGTGATGCAGGGCTTATCGTTGCTACAAATTGTACAACTAATACAATCGAAAACAATGAATTCCACGAAAACATTATGGATTGTGTATTGGACATATGTTTTAATAATACGGTTCAATCTAACAGATTTACTTCTGACGGCCTTACAATTTTAGGTTCAAAGATAAAGTATTGGAATAACCATATAATCAAAAATAACACATTAGATGGAAAACCAATTTATTATTACAAAAATAATAATTCTAAAAAAATTCCAGAAGATGCTGGACAAGTAATACTTGTAAATTGTTCAAATATGATTATAGAGAATTTGAATATATCTAATACTACATACGGAATAACTATAATACAGGGTAAAAACTGTAATTTTACTAACAATTTGTTAACTGGAAATGATTGGGGTATTTACATGTATTATTCAAACAATATTAGTTTTAAAAATAATAATGTAAGTTCAAACAATTTATCTGGTATTTTTAGCATAAATTCGCACAATAATACATTAATTAATAATACAGTGAATTCAAACCTTTATGGTATTACATTAAGAACAGTTTTCAATAATACATTAATTAATAATACAGTGAATTCAAACCAATATGTGGGTACTTATTTAATAAGTTCTATTAATAACACTCTAAGCAGTAATTTATTAAAAAACAACGAAATTGGCATTTATTTAAGTAACTTAAACGATAACGCAATATATAACAATATATTCAATAATACGGAAAATATCAAAACAGGTATAGTTGTTGGTTTAAATTACTGGAACACTACAAAAGAGAACGGTGGA
>NZ_JANUCQ010000010.1 GCF_024807035.1 Methanococcus voltae PS | reverse complement strand
CTCTCATATCTTTAAGTGTCCAGAATATCTTTTATCACTTGAACTATTAGTATTAGCGGGCTTAATGCCTCGGAAAACCTTGACACTTACACCCCTAACCTATCAAACCCATGTTCTATGGGAGTCCTTGTTCCCGAAGGAAAAGGCTGTCTATTTTCAGGATGAATTTCGGGCTTAGATGCTTTCAGCCCTTATCTCTTGGTGCGTGGCTGCTCGGCAATGCCTTGTCAGACAACCGATCGACTAGAGGCACCGACGGCCCGTTCCTCTCGTACTAGAGCCACCTTTCCCTCAGACAGCCAACACATCCAGCAGATAGCAACCAACCTGTCTCACGACGGTCTAAACCCAGCTCATGATCCCCTTTAATGGGCGAACAGCCCCACCCTTGGGTCCTGCTGCAGACCCAGGATGGGAAAAACCGACATCGAGGTAGCAAGCCGCGGGGTCGATATGGGCTCTTGCCCGCGACAACTCTGTTATCCCCGGGGTAGCTTTTTTGTCATCTCTGGCCCCCATCGGTGAGGCACAGAGGTTCGTTAGGCCCGACTTTCGTCTCTTCGTTGCGTTTTGTTGGCAACAAAGTCAGGCTGGCTTTTGCCCTTACACTCAACAGCGGAGTCCTGACCCGCTTGAGCCAACCTTTGGGCCCTCCTGATGCATTTTTAGGAGGGTACCGCCCCAGCCAAACTGCCCACCTACCGGTGTCCCCTATACGGGTTAGGGACATAATCATAGGAGGGTGGTGTCCCATGGATGCCTCCACTTTTCCTGGCGAAAAAGTTTCGATGGCTCCCACCTACACTGTACACCCACAATCATGCCCCAACGACAGGCTGCAGTAAAGCTCCACGGGGTCTTCGCTTCCCACTGGACGTCTCCGGCCTTTGCGCCGGAATGGTAGGTTCACCGGAGTCTAGTCGGGGACAGTGGAGGTCTCGTTACGCCATTCATGCAGGTCGGAACTTGCCCGACAAGGAATTTCGCTACCTTAAGAGGGTTATAGTTACCCCCGCCGTTTACTGGCGCTTCGCCCGGTTGGAACCGGGGTTCACGTACCAGCACTGGGCAGGCGTCGGCCTTAGTACACACCTTTTCAGGCTCGCTAAGACCTATGTTTGTATTAAACAGTCGGACCTCCCTGGTCACTGCGACCAGCGATCCGGTTAAAGATCACTGGCACTCCTTCTCCCGAAGTTACGGAGCCATTTTGCCGACTTCCCTCGACTAGATTATTCCGCTACGCCTTAGGATACTCACCTAGGGGCACCAGTGTCGGTTCTGGGTACGGACGTTCAAAATCCATGTCAATTCCCTTTTCACGGGCTCAAGGAATCAGTTAAATTCTCCTAAAGGAAAACTCATTACTCTTTCATCCGATTCTCATTATTACAATTCTCCTCGGATTTATAAGCTTGAATACTCAGACAAAAATACAAAACTTATCCCAAAGCGTCAGAAATTGACCTTGTGTTACCACACGTATTTGAACGGCACAGGAATATTAACCTGTTTCCCTTTCCTCTCAAAGAGGTTAACTCGAGAGTTAGGACCGGCTTACCCACAGCTGACGAACATTGCTGTGGAACCCTTGCCCCTTCGGCGGTGGGGATTCTCACCCCACTTATGCTGTTACTACTACCAGGATCATCATTTCTACGAGGTCCACTCGACTTCACAGCCGAACTTCTGCCCTCGCAGAACGCCCCCCTACAAGATTACCTTACGGTACTCCTGGGTCTCGGTGGCCGATTTTAGCCCCGTCCATTTTCGGGACCCTTGATCTCGACAGGTGAGCTGTTACGCACTCGTTAAAGGATGGCTGCTTCTAAGCCAACCTCCCTGCTGTCTTAGACCAAGGACACCCTTCGTGTTCACACTTAATCGGCACTTAGGGACCTTAACCCAGGTCACGGCTATTCCCGTCTCGGACATACAGCTTACCCGTATGCCCTGACTCGAAGTATACGACGACGACAAGTTCGGAGTTTGACAGAAAAGCGAGGAATTTCTTCCCCTAACCTTCCTATCAGTGCTCTACCTTGCCGACTATCTAAACTTCGGCTGACCTGAGAGTCACTTCGGGGGGAACCAGCTATTTCCGGGCTCGATTGGCCTTTCACCCCTAGACCAAGGTCAGAAGAGTGCTTCGAACGGCAACACCTCTGCAGGCCTCCATCCCTCAGTTGAGGGACTTCACCTTGCCCTGGCCTAGATCGCCCGGTTTCGGGTCGTATCGCTGTGACTCCGGGCCCTTAAGACCCCGTTCCTGGATAAACTGCGAACTTGTCGGTTTCCCTTCGCCTACAACCTTAAAGATTTTAAGCTCGCCACAACAATACACTCCCTGGCCCGTTTTTCGAAACGGACGACACAACCCTGGCTCTATACCTCGTAACACTACTTCGCAGTAGCTTCCTTCAGTATAGTTGCCTTTGGGGCCGTGCCATTCCATACCTACTTGGTTTCAGGCACTTTTCACATCCTATTAAGGATACTTTTCAGCTTTCCCTCGCGGTACTAATACGCTATCGGTCTTGGAACGTATTTAGGGTTGGAAGTCGATGCCTCCCAATTTCCCGCGCGATATCCAACGCACGGTACTCAGGAACCTTATAAATCATATCAAATTCACTTACGGGACTTTCACCCTCTATGGTATGACGTTCCAGTCAACTTCAGTTCTTATCAAATCATTGAACAAAGGCCCTATAACACCACATCTCCCCGAAGGGATTCAGTTTGCCCTGATCCGCTTTCAATCGCCTCTAATCACGGAATCTCGTTTGATTTCTCTTCCTGCGGGTACTAAGATGCTTCAATTCCCCGCGTTCCCAATCCTTACGGATCACTTTACAGTAGGAAGTCCCATTAGGAAATCTTAGGTTCAAAGGTTGTATGCACCTCGCCTAAGCATATCGCAGCTTACCACGTCCTTCATCGGCGTTCCAAGCCAAGCCATTCCCCAAGTAGGGTAATAGATAAATAGATATTCTGGATAACACCAGATATGAGAGCTTATGCATGATC
>NZ_JANUCQ010000009.1 GCF_024807035.1 Methanococcus voltae PS | reverse complement strand
ACTTAACGTATTTTTATAAGTGTATAGTATGATATAATATATTTTTATAATCCTTTAGTAATACTTTATATTAAATGTGTATGATTTATATAGTTGTTTAGTCTAAGTATTAATCGGCGATATTTGTAAACAGGAGGTTAAAATCATGTCTAAATTAATTATTTGTGGTCGAGGGGGTTGTGGAAAAAGTACCTTAATCACACTCATGGCTCAAAAAATCGAAGAACAAGGAAAAAAGGTCTTAATTGTAGATTCGGATGAATCAAACCTCGGTCTTAGTGCCATGGTGGGGATAAAATCTCCAGAAAAAACACTTATGGATTATTTGGGAGGTAGACCTCTATTGGATGGTAAACTAATGGAAGTTTTCTTAAATGGTGAAAATGAGAAATTAGAACTCCTTTCAGAAACTTCTTTAGATAAACTCCCATCTGATTTTGTTAGCTGGAATGGAAACAAAGGCTTTATGCAAATTGGAAAAATAGAACATAACAATGAGGGTTGTGCATGTCCTATGGGAGTAATTGGAAACGATTTCTTAAATAATCTCGTTTTGAATAAAGATGAGTGGGTTTTAATAGATACTGAAGCCGGAGTGGAACACTTTGGACGTGGAACTGTTGAACAAGCTGATGCTATTATTATGGTGGTTGACCCATCCAACGATGCAGTTTTATTAAGTGAAAAAATAGCAAAGTTATCTGATGATGCTGATAAGCCATTTGGAGTTGTTCTAAATAGAGTTGACGACGAAACGAAGACAATACTTGAAGATGCTATATCAAAGAAGAATATTTCCATAATGGGTGCCATACCCTATTCAAAGACAATGGCTCGTGAAAATCTTGTAGGAAATAGGCTCGATAATAATATGATTGAAGGGAATGTAGGGGATATATTAAAAAATCTTGAAAATCATAATTTGGATATATAAAATAGTAATATGGTAATATGGTTATATAACAAAATAATAAGCTAATAAAATAAAAATTTAATTTTTCTTTTTTTTATTTTTTCATTAAAACGTTTAATTCTTCAAAATTTTTCTTAATTTCATTATCTAAATCCTTAATTCTCTTAAGTATAATCTCAGGTTTATCAAAATTAGAAATTTGATACTCAATTTCCTTATATTTTAAAATACTTAAATCATAATTATTTTTTTTAATTTCTTCAAAGGGTACAAAAAAATGTTTACTTTTACGGTCGTTTTCTTCTTGATTGTATCTTTCCCTAAAACTTTTTACAATATCAGTCATATCACCGTTTCCGTCAATGAAATTTCTTTTGTCATCTAAGGTATATCCATCATCGGTCATATCATAAAACCATACTTTTTTTGTAGATTCTCCTTTAATAAAATATAATATGGCGGTTGAAACGCCAGTGTATGGTTTAAAAACTCCTGACGGCATTGAAATAACTGCTTCAAGCCCACATTCATTCAATAATATTTCCCTAATCTTTTTATGTGCCCTACTACTTCCAAATAGTACACCATCAGGCACAATAACGGCACATCGCCCACCATCTTTTAATAAATTATATATTAATTCAAGAAATAAAAGTTCGGTTTTTGTTGTATTAATTGTAAATCTGTTTGATAACTCTTTTTTATCGAAAGTACCTTTAAATGGAGGATTTGCCAGTATTACATCGTATTTGATATTATTTTCATTATAGTCGTTACGGTCTACAAGGCTATTTTTTCTAAATATATTGGGTGATTCAATACCATGAATAATTAAGTTCATTAACGCAATTCTAACCATAGTTTGGTCAAATTCCGAACCATAAAGCATTTTTGTTTTTAAGGTCATAAGTTCGTTTTCACTTAATTTATCGCCGATATAATCAAATGGATTGCCTTCTTCATCGTATTTGATATTATCTTTCGAACTATTTTGTAATAGAATATACTTATAAGCGGAGACTAAAAAACCAGCGGTACCGCAGGTGGGGTCGCAAATCGTTTCTCCGATTTGAGGGTCTACAATTTCAGTAATCATTTTAATAATATGCCTCGGAGTTCTAAACTGACCATTTTTACCTGCCGTATTTAACTCTGAAAGCAAATATTCGTATATATCCCCTTTAACCTCATAGTTTGTGTTACCAATGCACAAACTATCATCAATGATATTATTGATTATACTAACAGCTTCAACCAATAAAGAAGCATTAGGTATTGCAAAGGTTGCATCTTTCATATAAATTTCATATAATGAATTAGATTTTCCCAATTCTTTTAAAAATGGAAATATGACAGTATCAATGTGTTCAAACATTTCTTTGCCTTCCATAGTTGACCATTTTGACCACCGGCAATTTTCATGACCTTTAAATAAAGAAATGTAGTTTAATTTATAGTTATACTTTGTAGCATTAAGTTTTTTTGTATCTTCTACATCCATTCTTTTTAAAAATAACAAGTAAGACATCTGCTCTATTGCTGTTAATGGGTTAGAAATTCCATTACTCCAAAATTTTTCCCATAATTTGTTTATTTCTGATTTTAATTCCCTTTTTAACATAACGATACCTTTTAATTTTGATAATGAAAACTTATCAATAAAACTAAAACTAAAACTAAAACTAAAAATTTAAAAAACATGAATTATATGATTATATATTACTTAACCAATTCACTCATGAAGGTATTATATAAACAACAATCAAATAATTCATTCATTTCTTCCTTTGATTTAATTTGTTTTTCTTTTATTTCTTCTAATTTTTGAACAATTTCAGCGAATTTATTTTGAAAATCTAAAGGCGGTACTGGAATTTCTAAACCTAAAACATCGGGTTTGTTAACTGCAGGGTAATTTGCACCTTTGCATTTTGAAACTAAATTACTTATAAAATAATCTGATTTTGAAATTTCAAATAGATATTTTTCATTTATAATATCTTTGTTAGGGCGTAAAACACAAAATCCTGTGGAAACAACCATATTGTTGTATTCCTTAGATACTAACGCTACAGAATTTAAATTAGGTCGAACTATTGCCACCAAAATATCATCTTTCAGCACTTTTTGCCTTGCTCTGATAGGGGCATCTTCTCCTTTAATTTTTTTAACATTTACTATTTTTTTAGACTTATTATCTATTGAAGATATATCTATATAATTGATATATTCATCACTTAACGATTTGTTTGGAATTATATTCGATATTTTCAAACATGTTTTTTTTATTTCTTTGATATCCCAATCTTTTGGATTGTCTAGAGGATTACCAAATGTATCTAAAAAAACAGACTTTATTAAATTTTCAGTTTCCAAAATTGCCTTTTCTCTTAAATTTATCCCAATTTCGATATTTTCCAAAACTTTAACTATTTGGCGTTGTATATTCAAAGGTGGAATCGGTAAATCTATATCGGTTAAATCTACCAACCTTATATATTTAATAACACCACCAGTACTTTTTTTACGTAATATGTTAACATATGCACTCAAAAAATAATATAAATATTTGGTTTCCACTATTCTTTTATTTACAATTTCTATGATGTATGTTCTTTGATATGCGTTAAATTTACCGTTATAGTATTTTATATTTAAATCTGCGTTTCCTGCAACTATTACACATTCACAATCGTATCCCCAGGTGTTAATTTTGTGAATCTCTTTAGAACATGTAAAAAAAGGATATTTACCGTTAATATTTTCAGCATTTACATCTAATTTTCCAGTTTGGATTTTTGCAATTTCCCCTAATTTCTTAATTCCCCATTCTCCAGGTGAATTTTTAAATATGGTAACCATAATTATCACTAAAATTATCCTTAATTAATTTATTACATATCTTGTTTAGATATTTGTTATTAATATAAGTGTTGAAAAATGTTAAA
>NZ_JANUCQ010000008.1 GCF_024807035.1 Methanococcus voltae PS | reverse complement strand
TGAATATATTGTTATATATTGCGTTATCGTTTAAGTTACTTAAATAAATGCCAATTTCGTTGTTTTTTAATAAATTACTGCTTAGAGTGTTATTATTAGCAAGGAAAAATTTAAATCCATCTTTATTATTTGAAATATTGCAATTATATATTGTATTATTATTTGAAAATTGTAAATAAATACCGTAATTTTCATTTAAATAAATTTTATTATTTAGTAAACTACTATTATTGGACATAAAGAGTAACATTCCATTTTCAGAATTTGATATCTCGACATTATTTAGTGTATTATTTGACGAATAAGCCATTTGTAAGCCCGTAAAAAGATTAGAAACGGTTATATTTTCAATTAAAAAATCATTACAGTTTGCAAGTATTACTTGTCCAGCATCTTCTGGTACTATACTATTGTTAACATCTTTGTAATAATAAATTGGTTTTCTGTCGACTGTATTATTTTCAAAAGTATGAGTGTTCCAATTTTCCAAAAAACGACCTGTAATGGATATACCACCACTATTTAATGAATTATTGTTTAAAACATTATATTCCGAATCCAAAATTGCAATGCCTAATGAATCATTTGAAGATATAGTGGTATTTTTAATTTTAGTTCGGTCGGAACTTTCGATATATAGTTCATGCCACTTATTTTTTGATAAAGTATTATTTTCTAATATGTTGTTTATTGAATAGTATAGGTATATCCCGTACTGATTATTTTGGTCTAATGTATTATTTATTATGTTATTACTGTTTGAATAATACGCGGTAAAACCATGTACTTTATTTGAAGAGATATTGTTATTTAAAATTTCATAGATGTATGTATTATAAACTGTAATCCCGTTCATCCCGTTATGGCATATCGTATTATTTTTAATTAAACCAGAAATAGCATTATATTGATAAATTCCATTATTTGTAAAGTTCATTATCCTTAAATTTTTTAGAGTTATATTTCGGAGTTGGGTAGACATTCCTATCATATAAATCCCATTTATTCCAGAATTATTCCCATCTAGTGTAAAACCCCTACCATCTACAACTACATCATTACAGGTAATTGATATACAATTATTACTACTATTACAGATTATATTTTCTGCTAAATAGTATTTACCAGACTTATTGATAGTGTACTCACTGCTATTTATTTCAGTATCTGCATATGCCGTATTAACAGCCAACAGTGTTACCATTAATAACATAAAAAATACTATTTCGGTACATATTTTCATTATTTTCCCCTCATTATTAGATAATATATATTAAAATATTTTAATTATTAAATATATAGTTACGGATTAATTTAATACCAAAATCTACCAAAATCTACCAAATTGGTAGGTAAGTATATATGTATCAAATTTTATAAGTTAATACCAATAATTACCAAAATCTACCAAATTGGTAGTTAGCATTTATTAGTTAGCATTTATTAGTTATTAGTTAGTAGTAATAAGGATGTGAAATTATGAAAATTCCCGAAAAACCTCCAAATATGCTAGATTTAATGAGTGATTTTGGACTTAATACAAAAAATGGTATAAATTTAAATGCCAATGATGATAAAAAGTTTAAATTAGACTTTTTAAATGTTTTAAAGTATTTTAATTTAATAAATTCTATCTTAAAGGGCGAGGAATTAAATGTTCCTGAAAAAGAAAAAGAAATACTATTAAATGTAAATTATGTTCATTGGGATGATTTAAAATACAAATCGTTCAGCATGGGTAAAAAAGAGATTTGGCTCATATTACAATTACTAAGGGCTTTTAAATTTCAAAATTTCAAAATAAAAGAATATAGTTTTAAATATTGTTTAACAAACACTTTATTAAAGCGAATACATGAAATTGACAAAGCAACTTTCGGGGAAATGAATGTAGGTCTTAAAAATGTAAATGAAAAATATAAGAAAAAATATCTTATAAATTCATTAATCGAAGAAGCAATTGCCTCTAGTCAAATTGAAGGAGCTACAACAACTCGTAAAAAAGCCAAAGAAATGATTCTTCAGCAGAAAAAACCTACAAATAATTCCGAGAAAATGATATATAACGGATATATCACCATGGAATACATTTACGAAAACATTATCAATGAGCAATTGACTCCTGAAGTTATTTTGGAGCTTCATAGGTCTATAACTGAAGATACATTAGATGATAAAAAAGATGAAATACAATATCGGGATAATGATGAAATAGTTGTAGGCGATAATTTGGACGTAGGTATTACTTACCATACGCCCCCTAAATACGCAGAAATCCCTGGATTAATGGAAGAATTTTGCAATTTTGCAAATTCTGATGAAGATGGATATTTTATACCGCCGATAATAAAAGGGATAATTCTTCACTTCTTAATTGGTTATATTCACCCATTTAACGACGGAAACGGAAGAACTGCACGGGCGATATTCTATTGGTACGTACTCTCAAGAGGTTACGTAGGATTTAGATATACTGCTATTTCAAGAATATTAAAAAATGCTAAAAAGAAGTATGCAAAAGCTTATTTATATTCTGAAACGGATGAAAATGATTTAACTTACTTTATAAATTATAATTTAGACGCTATTGAAAAATCAATCGAAGAAATGAATAATTACATATCACGACGAGAAAAAGAACTCGTGGATATTGGGGAAGAATTTTACGAAAATACGGCTCTAAATTCAAGACAGGCCGATATTATTCGGTATTTTTACAATAACCCTGAAAAGTACATTACTATCAAAGAAATTCAAAACATGTTTTTTGTTGCATACGATACAGCAAGGAACGATTTGGAGTTATTGGTCGAAAATAATAAAATTATGAAACGTAAAAACGGAAAAAAATTTGAATATATATCAATTTTAAATAAAAGCTAATAAAAATAATATTTATACTATTAAATCAATAATTCAATAAAAATATAATATAACCTAACTATAACCTAATTATAACCTAATTATAAATGGTGAAAATTTGGCAAGTAAGAAACTTTTAAGTAATTTATCAGAAGAAGACCTTAAAGAATTGTATATAATAGACATGTTTAGAACTTATGAATTAAATAGGATGTTTTTGGAAGATTTAGACGGTGCAACCAATAGAAGAAAAATATTACAACTAAAAAGCTTTATAGAAGAACAAATGAAAAATATAAAGTTAGATTTAGCAGATAATATGATTTCAAACGATTTGGAGGAAGTGGAATTTTTTAACCATAAGATTAAAGTTAAAATTGATAAGGAAAATGGAGAAACTGAAGAAAACGCAACTGTTTCATTTGAGTTAATCTCTTATGAAGTTGATGAAAAAGTTGAAAAAGAAATCAATGAAGAAGAGCAGAAGTATTTGGCTTGGGAGACTAGAATAAAAAATAATATCATAGATGCGGTAAATAATCATTATACGAATAGTGCGGAAAACTATACATTTTTACAGCTTTGTGATGAACTTTCTGAAGATACCTGGGAAGAAGACACTAGCAAATTTGATATTATCAGTAAACTTCAGGATTTAAGTCATAATGGTGTTTTAAAAGTAGATGGTAATATATTTAGTAGCGAAGAATTAAACAAATGTGATGGTACCAAAATCCTTGATTATTCGACAACTAATGAATCTAGTATAAATCCTAATTTTGTAATAAAATTGATAAAATAAAAAATAATAGAATAATAGAATAATAGAATAATAATAGAATAGTAAAATAAAAAATAAACCGGGGAAATAAAATGTCTAGCAAAAAAATATTAGATAAATTAGCTACTGAAGAAGATAAAGAAGAATTAGCAATAGCTACACTAATAAACAATTATACAACAATAGCTTTAATTAAAGCAGATTTAGAAGAAGCTACAAGTAAGAAAAAGATGTTAAAATTACAAAATAATATAGATAATGAAATATTTCAAATTTGTAACGAATTGGCACAATATATGATTTCAAACGATTTAGATGAAATGGAATATCTTGGAATTCTTGTAAAAGTTGATAAAGAAACTAAAAATATTTCATTCGAGCCTAATCCAAATTATAACTACTAATTTACTTTTTTCTTATTATTTTTTTATATTTTAAAATTATTAAGCTATTTTGAATAGGTTTTAAAAAACATTGAAAATATATTAAAAAACTAAAAAAAGTAGTAATTGAGTTTACTCAATTACCTTAAATCCTCCGTCAACCCATTCTACAGTTATAGGTTCGTCAGGTAACTCAGTAAGAGTTT
>NZ_JANUCQ010000007.1 GCF_024807035.1 Methanococcus voltae PS | reverse complement strand
AATTCCTGTAGAATCAGTTACTGTAGCGTTTATTGTAATATTTGCTTTATTTTGTAATCCTATTGGAGAATTTAAAGTAACTTTTGGAGCTGTTGAATCCAAAGTAAAGTTTATTACTTTCGTTTTAACGTAATTTCTAGCAGTATCGTAAGCAGTTATTATATAAGTGTAATTACCACTGGATAATGAATTAATAGCGGAAGTACTGTATATATTTCCACTAACATTTCTTAAAGAAATGTTTTCTCCATTTAATTGAACTGTTACGTTTTTAACTTCTACGTTATCAGTTACTGTAGCGTTTATTGTAAATCCTGCGTTTACAACAGTTCTATTTGGGTTTTCATTTGTTATTACTGGTTTTGTTAAATCAACTATAACTTCATTTGGTTGTGTATTATTGATATTTCCTAAATTATTCGTTGCGTGGATAGTTATATTATAATTGCCTTCTGTTAAGGCATCGGTATTTCCAAGGTAATTATTTCCATCTTTTAATAAAGTTATATTCTTATCTACGATAGTAGATTTAATGTTTGCCAGTACTTCTTTTATTCCATAAGTGTCAGTTACAGTTGCATTTATTGGAATAATTGTTTCATTAAATATTGAATTATTTGTAGGTCTTGCTATTTCCATAACTGGCTTGGTTTCATCTACTATGAAAGTATATTCATTTGTATAACTGTTTTTATACAAATCTGTTGCAGTTACTTTTAAAGTATAAGTACCAGCTTCTAAATTACTTATCAGTTTGGAATGGAGGTTTTCATTATTCGGGTCTTTGATTAAATCGTATTTCAATTTATTAGTTCCTTTTGTTATTGAAATATTAACAGTTGATTTTTCATTAACTGTTACTTGAACATTTGTTGCTATTCCTACTGTTGAACCAGCTGTAGGTTTAACAGTAATTATCTCTGGAGCTGTTGTATCAACGCTAAAGGTTATTTCATCTGTTACGTTTTTATTCCCTACATTATCTTCAGCATAAACTTTTAAACTATATTTATCGTCTGCTAAGTTTTTGCTTACGGTATAATAGCTATTATTAATATTCATTGTAGTATTGGTTCCATTTATGTTTGCCATTACTTCTTTTATACCATTTGTATCATTTACAGTCGCATTTATAAATATATCACTTGTATTGTATATTTTATTACTTATTGGAGTGTTTAAAGTAACATTTGGAGCTTTTGTATCTATAACAACCCATAGTTTTTTAACAGCTCTATTTCCCATATTATCAAAAGTATATAGTTTTAAAGAGTAATTTTTATCCAATACGTTATCATATGTTGTGTTATAATATTTGGTATGGTCTGAGAGTGTAGTATTTGAGCCATCTAGTTCAGAAACTATTTTATCAATACCATGTTTATCTACTGCAGTTACATTTACCTTAAAACTATTTTTATTAAATATTGATTTATTGGCTGGCGAATGTACTGTGAAAGTAGGTGCTGTTGTATCAACGCTAAAGGTTATTTCATCTGTTACGCTTTTATTTCCTACATTATCTTCAGCATAAACTTTTAAACTATATTTATCGTCTGCTAAGTTTTTGATTAAGGTATAATAGCTATTATTAATATTCATTGTAATATTGGTTCCATTTATGTTTGCCATTACTTCTTTTATCCCTATTGCATCTGTTGCAGTTGCATTTATAAATATATCACTTGTATTGTATACTTTATTATTTATTGGAGTATTTATTGTTATTTCAGGCGCCTTTGTATTTATAACAACCCATAGTTTTTTAACACTTCTATGACCTAGATTATCAAACGCATAGAATTTTAAAGAGTAATTTCCGTCAAGTAGACTACCATACCCTATAGAGTAGTAAGTAGGATACTCTGTCATAGTATGATTATAACCGTAAAATTCAGATTCTATTTTATCAATACCGCTTGCATCTACTGCAGTTATATTTACTATAATATAATTTTTAGTAAATATTGATTTATTAGCTGGTGAAACTATGGTCATTATTGGACCTGTTGTATCAATACATTTTGGTAAATAATCAACCAAATCTGCTTTTACTACATACGGATTATCACAAAATCCATCGCCATTGTTATCAGTACTATTATATTCAGACCAACCTGTACCTGTTGGAGTAAACCAATAGTTTCCTCCACCGTTTTCTTTTGTAGTATTGAGGTAATTTAAGCCCATATAAGTATCAAGATTGTTCGAATTATTGAATATATTGTTATATAGTATATTATTAGTCGAAGATTCCAAATATACTCCATTCTGATTATTATTTGAATAAATGCTATTGTTGAATATGGAACAATTAATAGCTTGTAAGGTGTATAGTCCTACTCCACTACTATCGTATATTTCGTTGTATTTTAGGATTGAATCATTAACAAACCATAGCACCATGCCATTCCAATTATCATACATGGTATTATTTAGTACAGTATTATTTACTCCTTGCACCCTAATACCGATTGCACAATCTTGTGCAGTATTGTTAAAAATAATACTGTCATTACACCTGTAAAGGTATATACCTTCAGCCGTACAATTTTGTATATTAAAATTTTTTATTGTAATATTTTTATATTCCGTACTGACTTTATAAACTAAAATGGCTCTATCTGCACTTTCCTGTCCATCTATTGTAAATCCCTTTCCATCGAGTATTACATCATTACTAGTAATTTTAATAATATCTCCAGTATCATGAGATATATTATTTGTTAAATAATATTTACCCGGTGTATTTATTGTATACGGTCCATTTATAGCAGTATCTGCATAAACTGTATTAACAGCCAACATTGTTACTATTAATAACATAAAAAATGTTATTTTGTAGTTTTTGTTCATAGTATCCTCCATAATTGTTATATAGTTATTTATTTAATTAATTGGATATATAATTTTTTATTTAATACTACTATAAAATAAATTGAATAAATTTAAAACAGATTATTAATTAAAACTATATTACAATAAAGGAAAGGTAATAAATGATAATAAAATGAATAATGTAAATTTAATTTATATGCCATATATTGGTATCTTAAAATAATTTGTGCTAATCATTTTTTGGTAAAATAATGTAGGTATAACCATCTTCTTTTTTAACAAATTTACAATTGTCTAAATTCGTCTTATCGTTAAATAACTCCTTTATTTCCGATTTAATCATTTCTAAAATTTCTTCATTTGAAATTAGTTCATCCTCATCTACATCCATATGTACAATTAGTGAATCTTTTTCCCTATTGTTCTCAAATGGCGTAATTTCAAAAGTTGCATATTCATTTTTGAATTTATATAGTATGTTTTCCATCTCTTCACCTCAAAACTTACAATAATAAATTTTTATTTAAAGATTTATATATTTTAATATTTTGTTAAATGATGAAATTTAAATTAAAAAATTAAATTAAAAAATTAATAAAGCTAAAAGTTAGTAGTTAGTAAAAAATAATAAAAAATAGTAAAATTAATAAATTAAATCCCTCCAACATCAACATTTTCAAGGATTATCTTTTTTTTAAATCCTCCATTTTTTAATAATTTAGATTTTCTTATTTTTTCAACAGCTTCTAAATCAAAATTATTAATTTTAGATATTGAATATATAACTTCTAAAATATCTGCAAGTTCTTCTTCGCAAGGATTATCTTTAAATTCTGCAATTTCTTCGTTTAATTTTACATAGAGCTTTATTTTATATTCTTCATCACTCGCAATATGAAAACTTGCTTTTTTACCATCTTTTTCAATAATATCTACAATATTATCTCTTACGAGTTTGTGGTGTTGAATTTTCATATTATCCCTTCGAAGCTATCCAAAATTTTCTAACATAATCTTTTTTAATCGCTAAATTTAATTCCTTAGTAATTTTACTTGTAGAGTATATTGAATTTTCCAATTTTTTTAAGAGTAATATATTTCTATCTTCTAACTTTTCTATAGTATTTTCTGCAGGCGTTTTATTTGATTTACTCGAATTTATACATCTATTACAATAAACTAAATTCCATATGTCGTCAGAGTACATAAAAGACCAAGGTATAACGTGGTCGATTGAAGTTAAACCATCGGATAATTTTTCACCACTATAAAAACAATACCTATTTTCATCTTCAAACTCACAGTCTAAAAACTTTTTAAATTTATTTAAGCTATTTCTTTTAATTTCAGGCTGGTCACAAACTTTTACTTTTGAAGATATTCGAGGAGATAAGTTAAAACCTTCTAACATTTGCGTCCATCGATAATTTATTATTTGAAACATTAAATCAGAATATTTGTTTAAAATCATTGCATCTTCTAATTTAAAACTAACAGTCCTTTTTTCTAAGTCTAATTCATAAATTTCATAAGTATTTCTATTTAATTTTTTAAATCTCCAAGCTACATTTTCGGGTAATACCTTAGAAATCTTTTTTATAGTATTTTTGTAAGATTTTTCTAAACCTAACGCTTTAAAATCTATTTTTTCATATTTTTTAGGATTATTTCCTGCAATAAGTTTGTATTCATTTATTAATTTCTTAACGTGCTGTATAATAACTGGTAATTTTGTAAGATTAGACCCCTGTACTAAATCGAAGTATATTGTTTGATTCCAATAATATTTTAAATATAGCTCTGCAATTTCTTCAAATGTAAAGGATATTGTTTCTTTTGAATTGAATTTACTAATTGTTTTAAGCTTATTATCTGTCAATGTTGTATTTAAAACGCATAATTCTACCAATGCCTTAGCCCACGCCATTTTATATGTATTATCATAACTACAATTTGTTATTACGTTATTCCAAGTTGCTATATACTCGTTGATAATAATCCCCTCAAATTTAATAAAAATATATTTTGGTTTAAGAATATAAAATATTACCGAAATAATTATTTTTAATTAAACAAACAAAATATTAGTTCTATTTTTTTAATTTCTTACTTTTAATGATTTACTATTTCAATTTTTTAGAGTATACTATTAACTCAAATCAACAATTATTTAATTAAATAACTATACATATATCCATAATATTATGGAGGAAATATATATGAAACTAAATAATAATCTAATATTTTTTACGTTACTAATGGTAACAATGTTGGCTGTTAATACAGTTTATGCAGCATCTGAAACCGCCAATACAAATTATGACGCATTTGGAATCACTATATACAAACCAGGGATTCATTACATTAGTCATAAAATATTGGCTAACAAGTGTGACGCCATCACAATTAAATCCGATAATGTAACAATTATAGGTACGGGTGTTCCTTTAACTTCTGAAAATGGTTTAGTACGAGGTATTTATGGGCAAAATTTAAAAAATATTACAATAAAAAATATGGCTATATCTAAGTACCATAAAGGTATCCATATGGTTAATGTAATCAATATTTCCATCATAAATAATACCCTAACCTCAAATGGTGATTATAATATCTATTTAATAGACTGTCCAAACAGCACTATTATAAATAATACCCTAACCTCAAGTATAACAAGGGATATTTACGCTGAGAATTGCCCCAATTCCCTTATTATAAATAATACAGTAAATTCAAATGGGGATACGGGTATTCATTTGAAAAAATCTCCAAATAGTACTATTACAAATAACCGAGTAAGTTCGGGATATTATGGTATTACGCTATGGAGCTCTCCTAATAGCTCCTTTGTAAATAATACTGCAGATTCAAGCGAATATGGCATATATATATTTAATTCTCCAAATACCCCCATTATATATAATACAGTAAATTCAAACAAAAATGGTATTTGTATAGATAATTCTAAGAATAATACCGTTATAAATAATACTGCAGATTCAAATAGTATTGCAGACGTTGTGATAGATTATTCTTCTTATAACTGTGTTCTCATCAATAATTCTTTAGATACACGAGGACTTAGGATAGGAAATACATACGACCATATCGGTGGTATAAATACGCATACTGTGATAAATACGACGATAAATGGTAAACCAATTTATTATTATAAAAATAATAATACTAAAAAAGTTCCTGAAGATGCGGGGCAAGTAATACTTATGAACTGTTCGAATATGCTTGTTGAGAATTTAAACATATCAGGTGCATATTATGGAATAACCGCACAATATGGTACAAATTGTAATTTTACCAATAATACTTTAAATTCAAATGGTTATGGTATCTATATAGAAAATTCTAAAAATAGTACAATTACCAACAATAATGCAAATTCAAATGACAATATTGGCATTTATTCCGGTTATTCTAAAAATAGCACCATTATAAATAATACTGTAAATTCCAACCTCAAAGGTATTTATTTATCGCATTCTACGAATAGCACAGTTATAAATAATACTGCAGATTCAAACATTAGATATGGTATTCATCTATGTAGCTCACAGGGCACCTCCTTAATGAATAATATAGTAAGTTTAAACGGGGTAAATGGCATTTACTTACAAGAATCTAATAATAATCAAATAATAAATAATAGATTACATTTAAACAGGGATGCAGGTGCCTTTTTATCGAATTCCCATAATAATTATATTATAAAAAATATATTTAACAACACAAAAAATTTACGTATGGGATATGGTATAAATTACTGGAACACTACAAAAGAGAACGGTGGAGGAAACTACTGGTTTACTCCAAAAGGTACTGGTTTTTCCGAAACACATGCTGATAACAATGGCGATGGATTTTGTGACGAAGTATATAAAATAGATAATCATAACATAGATTATTTACCAATATATTATGAAAACTCAATCTTTGCACTAGTTCTAGAGCCAAAAAATGATAATGAAAATAAAAAAAATAAAATAGATGCTTCAAAATCTATTAAATCTAAATCATTAAGAAGAACAGTTTCAGATTCAACTGTAGTTTATGGAAGTAACTTCGATAAACAGTTAGCAAACAGTTTAAAAGAAAATACCTATTCAGACGATACTGAAATAGATAGAGATACTATAATATTAGGTGGTCCTGTATCCAATAGAATAGCTAATCAATATAACGATAGATTTAGTATTCCAGTAACTAACGATAATCCAGGAACTAATAGAGGAATTATACAAGTTATAAGTATTCCTTCAGGTTCATCTTCAATAGTTCAAAGTTATAAGTTAATCTATATAGCTGGCTCTGATAGATTAGGAACTGAAGCTGCTTTAAAATATTTTGAAACTCTTACTGAGTTACCTGACGAACCTATAACTGTAGAATGGGTTGACGGTAAATCAGTATTAGTTTAATCCTTTTTGATGAAACTTTTTTTAAAAGTTTCGTTGAGTGGACTTCTGATGGATTTAAGGTAATTGAGTAAACTCAATTACTACTTTTTTTATTTTTTTAAAAACTAGTTAAAATAGTTTAATATCTTTAAAATATGAAATTTTGCTTGTATTTTTTCTTGCCCAGATTATAATAGGGTATTCCATAATATGATGCGTCATTAAATCATTATTTTTATTTTTACAACATTTAAATCCTTTTCAATATCTTTTGAACTATATACTTCATTTATTTTAAAAATATGCATACATTCGTTTATCAACTTATTTTTTGGCATATCCTTTATATATTCATCATAACTTACAAAAAACCTTTCGTTTATTTAGTAATGAATTATCTTTAAATTCTTCTTTTCTATTCATTATAATTTTATAGTAAATTAAAACACTTTTTAAGGGTAGTATTAAAATTTAATATTTATTATTTATTAATTAATACTTTATAGGGGAGGGCTTATAACTATATATTTATATATTATATTATCATAACGTTAACTAGTTTTTTAAGTTAGTTAACGCCATGGTGATCATATTGTTATTTAATTCCCTAAATTATTTAATATTCCTCCCATTAGTATTTACAATGTTTATTCTTACCAATTCTAAATATAGGTGGTTGATATTATTAATTGCCAGTTATTACTTTTATATGAGTTGGAATCCAGCATATATTTTATTAATAGTAATATCTACAATAATATCCTATTTAACCGCACTAAAGATGGGCAAAATCTCCGAAAAGGCAGATAGAAAACCTTATTTATATATGAGTTTATTTTTGAATCTGGGATTATTGTTTATATTCAAATATTATAATTTTTTTAATGATTCATTAACTCATTATTTAAGTCTACCTATGTATTTACCTACTTTTGATTTATTATTACCTGTAGGTATATCTTTTTATACATTTCAGGCGTTAAGTTATACGATTGATGTGTATCGAAGCACTAAAGAACCGGAGAAACACTTTGGAATTTATGCACTCTATGTGTCATTTTTCCCACAACTTGTAGCAGGCCCTATAGAGCGTTCTACACATTTACTACCCCAATTTAGGGAAAAATACAAATTTAACTATGGTAAAACAGTTTCAGGATTAAGACTAATATTATGGGGTTTTTTCTTAAAATTAGCAATTGCAGATAATGTGGCACCAATAGTTAATGCAATATATAATAATGTCCATGATTATACTGGAGCACCATTAATTATAGCCACCATATTCTTTGCTTATCAAATATTTTGCGATTTTGCAGGTTATTCGTATATTGCAATAGGTTCTGCAAGGATATTGGGCTTTGATTTAATGGATAACTTTAAAAGTCCTTATATGTCCAGATCATTTTCTGAATTTTGGAGAAGATGGCATATTTCATTATCTACTTGGTTTAGAGATTATTTATACATCCCATTGGGTGGAAATCGTGTTTCAAAATTAAGACATTCTTTAAATTTGTTTATAGTATTTTTAGTTAGTGGATTATGGCATGGTGCAAACTGGACATTTATTATTTGGGGGGGAATACACGGTGCTTATTTAGTAGTCGAAAATACGATCATGCAATTGTTAAATGGAAAAGAGTTGAAATCAAATATATTCCTGGATATTTTAAAAGTAATGGTTGTATTTTCATTTGTATCATTTGCTTGGATATTTTTCAGAGCAAATGATATAAGTGATGCGTTATATGTGTGCACGCACTTGTTTACTGGGATTTTTAGCACGCCTGCTTCTGAAGTACTTGAAAAATTTTATAGCCTTGGTTTTGGAGCCTATTTGTTCTTAAAAATTGTTGGTTCAATAGCAATATTAGAATTTGTTCACTTAATGCAAATTACTAGGTTTGGTAAATGTAATGCACTAAAAACGTATGCAAGATGGCCCATTTATTATTTTTTAATATTTTGGATATTATTAAATGGTGCCTTTCAATCGAATGAATTTATATATTTCCAATTTTAGGTGATAATTTGAATAACTTATTTAAAAAAAAATTAATAATATTTGTCATATTATTTATGTTATTATTAAGTAGTTTAAACCTAATGTATGTTTCTACAAATGGGTATAAAAGTCTAAATAACGTGTATAAATTTAATAATATACCTCATAATTTAGAATTGGTAAATTTTGGAACATCACATGGTATGAGACTTTATTATGACAATGAGCCATACACCACGTTTAACTTTGCCTTGTCTTCTCAATTATTATATTATGATTACTATATGCTAAAACAATATTCCAATTATCTTAGTGATAATTGTGTAGTTATTCTACCGGTTTCATATTTATCGCTTTATCAAAATTATAGTGAACAAATATCATTACAAGAACCAAGATATTACGGAATTCTAAATCCAAAATATTTAAACCATACTTTTGAAAAATATATTCGTTATGAATTATTCCCTGTATTATCTTCAAAAGCCAATATCCGATATATATTTAAAGACAGAAATAGCCCATACCAGGATTGGGAATATTCCAATGATACAATGAATGAAAATGATTTAAAAAATAATGCAAAAAAACGTATTAATTATTTCTTCTACGATGAAAAAACCATTAATGTAAACCCTATTGAAAGTCAATCAATAATATATCTTAAAAAAATCATAGAATATTGTAAAACTCATAATTATAAAATAGTATTAATTACAACTCCCCTAACAGATTCATATCATGAAAGAGTTCCTCAAGAAGTTTATGACGAATTTTATAAGATTGTTCCTGAAATAGCAAAAGAATACAATGTTACATATATAGATTATTCCAATTATTCAAAAATATCTTCAAATAATACGTTGTTTCAAGATTCCGATCATTTAAATCTTAAGGGTAGAACGGAATTTACAAAAATATTAGTAAAAGACTTACAAAATAAATCTATATTGGAGATAAAATAAATAAATAAATAAATAAAATTCAATTCGAAAATAAATCTCATAATTACGTCTAATAATCTATAATTTATTATTCATTAAATACTATTTTGATTTTTTTAACCAATTTTTTAGAATACAAACTAATTTATTTATTATTAATTAAATATAAAATTATTCATTTAAATCGTAAACATAAGGATAAAATAGTATTCTAAATAATGTCGTGTAAGGAAATATAATATAAATAGTATGAATAATAAAATAATATCAATGAATTTCAAAATCTTTAAAATTAATGGTCAATTTAAAATTTAGAAAGTTAATTTAATAGTTAATCTAAAAGTTTATACTAATCTTTGGAGTTGAATTATGTGTATATTAAAAAATTTAAGAATTTCAAGAATTTAGCATTGTTGATAATTTTATTTGTTTTTATAAATCCAGTATTGGGATTAGAAAATGGAAGTTTAGATAGTTACGGATATACTGCCGATGATTGGATTGAGGAAGGAAATAATTGTGCTAGTATAGGGCAATATGGTAAAGCATTAGAGTGCTATAACAATGCCATAGAATTAGAGCCAAATAATGATAATATTTACATTTATAAAGCATACTTACTTTATGATTTAGGACGGGATAATGAAGCTTTAAATTATTGTGATAAAGCTATAGGTGTAAATCCAACTAATTATCTTAATCAGATGGATAAAGGCTACATACTTCACGAATTAAGTAGATACGAAGAAGCTATAGTCTGCTATGACAAATCAATACAATTAAACGATAGCAATTATATATCTTGGTATCGTAAAGGAAACGCACTTCAAGAATTAAGTAGATACGAAGAAGCTATCCAATGTTATGATAAAGCTTTGGAATTAGACCCTAATAACGTAGATATTCAAAATAATAAGAAACTTGCGGAAGAATTCAAAAGTCATTTTGTAACTTCAAATACAAATACAAATACAAATAATAAAAACTCACAAAATAATGGCATTTTAGAATCTGTAAATTTCATGGATTTAAATTGGATTTTGATATTATTGTCAATTTTCATAGTTGCTACAATAATTATAATTGGAATAAAGCAATATAATAAAAAATATAATAAAAATAACATTAGCGAAATTAAAAATAAGACTAATAATAATAAAGATAAAAATAAAAAAGTAACGAAAGCTAAAGCTAAAACTAAAATAAGTTCGATACCGAAAAACGTTGAAGAATACAAAAATAAATCCGCTGTAAAAGACGAAGTAGGAATAAAAGAAGATGTAGAAAAGGCACCTGTTGAAGAAAAAATTATCAATAACAAAGTTAAAGAAGAGGAAGTTAAAGAAGAGGAAGTTAAAGAAGAGGAAGTTAAAGAAGAGGAAGTTAAAGAAGAGGAAGTTAAAGAAGAGGAAGTTAAAGAAGAGGAAGTT
>NZ_JANUCQ010000006.1 GCF_024807035.1 Methanococcus voltae PS | reverse complement strand
GAGGATTATATAGGTATATATTTTTAATAACTGTTATTTTTACATTATTAGAATTTAGTAAAATAATAACAAAATCTAATGTAAAATTACAAATAATATATTCGATATAATAATATCAGGAAAAAATAAGTGGTGATTGTATGCCATATGATAAAAATGGAAAAAATATCGAAATTGGAAATTTTGCAAGATATATAAATACTGGTACTGAAGGTGTTGTAAAAGATTTTAAAAATATAAATAATGAAAAATTGATAGTTTTAGATAATAATTTAGCATATAAACCCAGTTTAATCGAAATTGTTCAAAATATAACTCAAAAAAACAATAGTAAAAAAATAGAAATTAAAGACGATGAAATAAATTTAAGTAATTCAGAAGATATTGATTCTTGTGGCGCTGGTTAATTTATAAAATATATAATTTTTTTATTCACTATTTTTCTTATTAATTAATGAAATTAAGGCATTTAGTATAGAATTTTTAATATAATTATCAGAAACTCTATCTGCATCTTTAGATGTAAAATCAAATCTTAAGGTCTTACTTGCGTCAGGCATTCCTAAAGTAGTTATGGTTATTATCCTATAATTATTCAATAAATCCAAAGCCACTTCGTAACTCTCTTTTGAATCCATATTTATCATAAAACCAGTTGGTGTTTTTTCAAAAGATAAGAAATCATATTCATTTAATTCGTCGAAATTAAAATTAATTGCTCTTTGTTGTGCTTTTTTAATACGTTCAAAGCTAAAATTTTTTAAAGTATATACCATTGCTGCTAAAATTGGCGCTTGAGCTTCTAATCCGTATTTTAAGCCTTCAGAATATATTTCATTTATTAATTCTTTATTGCCCGCCAATAAACCTGCTCTAGGTCCATTCATTAATTTATCCATACTTGTAACGACTAAATCAGCACCCATATTTAATGCAGTTTGTTGGCCATTTAACAAACGTATCCTTGCACCTGAGGCGTCGTCAAATAAAACTTTAATGTCTTTAGAATGGCAATATTCAATTAATTTTTTAGCATTTTCAAAATCTACAATTTTATGGTTCATTGTAGAGCCAGTTATTATTAAAAATTTATTGATATCGATTAAAGATATTATTTCATCAAAATTGTCACTTTCATAATAAGGAATATCTAAAATATTACAGCTTTTAGGTATTGAAGGGTGGGATGGTTTTTCAGGTACATAATGCAATATCTGAGTTATATTTTTACTTTTTAACATTATTATTGTAGCTAAAAGTGCTGAAGAAGTCCTATTGAATCCCACTGCTTTTTCATATTTACAATATTCTTCCAAAGATTCCAATTTATTTTTAATATCAGAATC
Source organism: Methanococcus voltae PS (assembly GCF_024807035.1). NCBI lineage: Archaea > Methanobacteriati > Methanobacteriota > Methanococci > Methanococcales > Methanococcaceae > Methanococcus > Methanococcus voltae. Next base: position 36,465 of record NZ_JANUCQ010000006.1, on the reverse strand, counting down.
TTCTGTAAAGTCGTCGTGTAAATATAGTAACCCATGTCTGTTCAATTTTTCAGTAAATATTGCAGGTCCAGTGTAAGTTTCTAGAAAGTCTAAATTTTTATCTTCAATGTAAAAACCACCAGTTAAGCCTGTTAAATCATATATGTTATCCCTACCATGTTTTTTTAAATTATTCCTTAGAATTTCCCTTGTTTTTACGATTCTCTCAAATTCTAAATCCTTCAAAATATCCCTCGAATAAAAATATAATATAAAATATAGTATAATTAAAATATAGTACAAAATGAATATAATAATTATTATATCCGATATATAATTATATGTTTAAGTATTTTTCAGAATAATATTTGAAAATTAATACCTTAAAAATTAAAATATGTTAAAAATAAAAAATAAAAATGAATATAAAATAAATATAAAAGACTAAATTAAATATATTCCTTCAATTCTTCTGGTTTATGTAATTCGCCACCTATTTTACCAATTAATTTAACTTCACAATTTGCGTATTTCATAACTTCACCCACAACTTGCCCTAAGTTCATTTCTGGAACCAATATTTTTGAAGCTTTTAAATTTTTAATCAAGTCGTCAGGGAATGGAAATACAGTTTTCAATCTTATATATCCTACATCTTTTCCTTCAGCCATTAAAGAATCTACAGTATATTTAACAGTTCTTGAAGGAGTTCCATAACATACAAATATAGTTTCTGCGTCGATATTTTTTGATTCATATAATATAATATCGTCTTTATTTTCTAATATTTTATTAGATAATCTTCTCACTAATTTATCATGTGTTTCAGCAGAAACGTCAGGATATCCTTTTTCATTATGTGTTAAACCAGTTACTGCAGTTTTGTAGCCCTCTCCAAAAACTGGCATGGTTGGTACCATATTGTCATTTTCATTATTTGAATCATTATTTTTTGGAGTTACTCTATCGACTATTTTAATATCATCATGCAATACTACTTTTTCACGCATATGCCCCAATATTTCATCAGCCATTACAAAAACAGGTGTTCTGTACTTTTCGGAATAGTTAAAGGCTAATATTGTAAAATCATACATTTCTTGTACAGAACTTGGCACTAAAACTATAGGTTGGTAGTCACCATGACTTCCCCATTTTGTTTGCATTATATCTGCTTGAGATGCAGCAGTTGGTTGTCCTGTTGAAGGACCTCCACGTTGCACGTTTACCAAAACACAAGGTGTTTCAGTCATAAAAGCATAGCCTATATTTTCTTGCATTAAGCTAATGCCTGGTCCACTTGTAGCAGTCATTGATTTACTACCTGCCCAACTTGCACCAATTATGGAAGCCATACTTGCTATTTCATCTTCCATTTGACAATAATAACCGCCCAATTTAGGTAATTTTTTTGCCATTCCTTCTGCAATTTCTGTTGAAGGAGTTATTGGATAACCGCCAAAAAACATACATCCTGCTTTTAAAGCTCCTTCCACACAAGCCATATTTCCTTGTATAAATTCAGTTTTCATCATATCACCAGTATCTTAATAGTGAAAAAATAAGTTTAAATTTTATATTATTTGAGTATTATATGTTATATCAATATATTATATATTATTAATCTTAATATTTTAAGTTTCAAGTAAATTACTATTGTAAATTAATAAAATATATTATTAAAAAATATAAAAAAATATAAAAAATCGATTATTTTAATTAATATATTGTTCAAAACTTTCAAGTTGGTCATATGTACCAAAAACATAGATTTGATCTTCTATATGTAATATTGTATCTTTGGATGGATTAACACTCAAAGATCCGTTTTTTGATTTAATACCGATTACTGAAACGTTGTAATTAATATGATTCAATAATTCAAAAATTGACATTCCTTCGTATTTTTTTGAAATATTATATTTTCTAAGGTCTATATCTTCATTATATTCATAATTGGCTATAGACATGAATGTGGAAAAAAAATCCAAAACATCCGGCTTTATAGCTAATTCCGCTAAACGCATACCTCCTATCATATATGGGGAAACAACCTTATCGGCGCCTGCAATTAGTAATTTATCCATTGAAACTGTTTCTTCAGCCTTGGAAACTACGTGTATATTAGGATTTAATCTTTTTGCAGATAGTGTGACAAATACATTATCAGAATCTTTAGGCATTGCTGAAATTAAGGTCTTTGCATTTTTAATATTTGCTTCAATTAAACATTCATCCAGGGTGGCATCTCCACAAATATAGTTAAAATCAGGGTTTTTTTCAAACTCCGAAACTAAATTTTCTTCACTTAAGTCCAAAACCACGAAATCAGTGCCTCTTTTAGCCAATCTATTCGCAACAACTTTTCCAATCCTACCATAACCACATAATATATAATGTTCATCCATATTTTTAATTCTGTTTTTCATAATTCTCATCCTATTTGCTTTTCTAAAATAACCTTCTACAAATAATTGTAAAGTACTCCCAAATGTAAAAATTCCGACGCTCGTACCTGTTAATGCCAATAATATCGCAGTTAATTTTCCGAAGTCGTTAGTAGGGTGAATTTCACCATAACCTATTGTAAACATTGTAATTATTGTTAAATAAAATGAATCGAACAACGTAAGATTTTCAAAATATGAAAATGAGATTGAAAAGAACACAACGATACAAAACATTACTATAAGACCTATTTCTATCTTTTTTATAGGTTCCATAATATCACTTCTTTGAATTGATTATTTGTGACATTCCATATACAAATACTAAAAGATAATTTACTAATTCGTTTTTTTAGATATATTCTAATATGTAAATAATATAATATTAAAAATATATCCGATTACAATCATATAAATATTTCAACTCTATAATATATAATAAAATAACATTTAATAATTATGAAAACTACAATATTATATATTTATTTAATAATATTAAAGTTAATTTTAATAAAATGGTTGTGATGTTATGGAAATCGGATTATTGAGTGTTAAAAATACGTTGCCTTTTTTTGAAAATTTTGGAAATTTACCCACTAAATTGATATCAGAATCTAATATAAATGATATTAAAGACTTGGATTTGTTTATAATACCAGGGGGTAGTTTAATAGAGTGTAATAATTTACTAAATAATGAAGGATTTAAAAATACAATATCTAATTTTAACGGTTATGTGTTGGGTATATGTAGTGGGTTTCAGTTATTAGCTAATACAATAGATATAGGTAGAAAAAGCCAAATCCCTATTTTAAAAAAAGGATTGGGCTTGTTAGATGTGAATATATCTCCATTGATATGTACTGACAGAGTTAAATTTAAAATAGAAAATAACACAGTATTTAATAGTAAAAAAATAAATGATGATGGCGAAAAAAAGTCAGAAACTTATAATAATAAATTATATGAAGGATTTCATTGTCACACATACGGTCATATTACTATCGAAAACTCAAAAGTATTTACTAAATCATTTGTTAATAAATTAAACTATAAAATGCTTGATAAATCTAATGAGTTAATTTCTGGAGCATTTAATGAAAAAATATATGGTACTATGATACATGACTTTTTAGATAATGAATATATAAAAAATTCATTTTTAAATAATTTTAAAGTTAAAGAAGATGAATTAGAAGAAATATTAATCAAAAATCAAAATTTAAAATCAAAATTTAAAAAATATAGATATGATGAAAAAATAAACCCTGAAAACAATAAAAAAAATACAAATACTGGGAAAAAAGGAATAATATTATTAGGTACCGGTTCTGAAAGTGGAAAAACGTTTATAACAACTAGTATTGCAGGTAAATTATCTAAAAAAGGATATAAAGTATTTTCTGCCAAAATAGGTCCTGATGTAAGAGATATAGTGCCATCACTATATATTACAAACGAAACTATGACAAAATATAATAGTATTAAAATATATGATAGAGGCTGGTCAACGATTGATGAATTTAAAAAATATATTGAATCTTCAGATTATGATTATTATATAATTGAAGGTGTGATGGGTGCATTTACAGGGTGTTTAAATAAAGTAGGATATAGTAGTGCAGAAATAGCCAAATTATTAAATATACCCACATATATCATTTCTTCATGTAGTAAAAGTGGTATAGAAGGTTCATATATTGAATCATTGATTTATTATTCTTTATTAAAGGATATAGGCGTTGATGTAAAAGGAATTATTTTAAATAAAATATATAATGATAGAATAGTCGAAAAAGTCAAAAATATAAGTGATAAATCAGATATTAAAATAATACCTATTAAAAAAGCAAAACAAAATATAAATATTAAAAATAGGGGATTAATGCCTGAAGTAGAAATAGATTATGATTTATTCTGTAATTTAGCTCTTGATTTAGATATTGATATTGAATTACTAGATATGGGTATTAATAACAAAAATATACGTATTGAAGATATTGAAGGATATTTTAAAAATCCCGAAGACACGTCATATATTGAAGAAAAATTAATAAATTTAACCTTAAAATTAAATTATAAAAGTAATTAAAATTAACTAAAAATTACCTACTAATAAGATAATTTATTAATATAATATACAACTTGCATATAACTCGAAAACTCAAAAGTCAAATAAAGATATAATTACTATTATAATATAATCTTAATAATTATAAATTTTATTTTTTAATAATTAATACATTGATATATTATGTTAGTAAATACATAATTATAAATGTGAATAAAATATTAGATTTATTTTAGATGATATATAGTTTTAAATTATTACTATGTTGGTTACTATATAAAATAAATTACTGGTGAATTAATGAATTCAGAAATACTATCAAAAGAAATAGAGTCTTTAAAAAATAACAAAAGCAATTTGAAAGATTATTTTAGATATAAATATAGTAATGATATAATTTATGATAAAAATAATGTTTTAATCGATTTAGAAGACTTGCAGAAAAACGGTTTTTTTAAAGAAATAGATTTAATGGAAAGTAATCCTAAAGAGGTCTTAAGTATTATTCGTGACGCTTATCTAGATGCATACGAATCTTTAAAGACCGTTAGAAAAGATATTAATATAGTACCATACCATGTACCAGAATCCATTAATAAAAATAATAAGAACAAACCAGTTACTATTGAAGATATTAAAAGTAATAAATTAGGAAAATTGGTTGAATTTGAAGGCGTAATAACAGTGTCTACAAAAATAAAATCAGCCTTGAAAAAAGCAAAATTTATATGCCCTAAATGTGGCAATATTATAAATACCAATATAGAAAATCCATTTGAAGGATATATAGAACCAATGTGTAGTAATAAGAATTGTGGAGAATTAATGAATTTAAATGAGGAGAATTCAGAATATATTGACTATCAGGAATTAAAAATTCAGCAACCTTTAGATTTAATGGAAGATCCTGAAGAACCACCAAAATATATAACCGTTTTATTGGAAAATTCACCGGGTATTTATTGTGGTCGAGTAAAAATAACAGGGATTCCAGTTAAATCTCAAAAGAATAAAAAGATACCAATATATGACATAATCGTAAAAGGATTAAATTGCGAAATTATAGATAATAAATTAGAAGCAATTCTCACTGAAGAAGATATTGAAAAAATTGAAAGAGTAAGTAAGAATAAAGATGTAATAAATATATTATCCGAAAGACTAATTCCTGAAATTAAAGGATACTCTACAATTAAAAAAGCCATATTATTACAACAGATAAAAGGCGTAAAAAAAGGAAGTAAAAGAGCCGATAGTCATGTTTTATTAATAACAGACCCAGGTATTGGTAAATCAGTTATGTTAAGGAAAATAGCAGAAATACCTGGTAATGTATACGGTTCTGCCACTACTGCATCAGGTGTTGGTTTAACTGCTGCAGTTGTACGGGAAAAAACAGAAATAGGCGACGATACATGGGTTATAAAACCAGGTCTTTTAGTTAAAGCAAATAAAGGCACTGCATGTATTGATGAGTTAACAGTGAATAGGGATTTGCAAAGTTATGTTTTAGAAGCCATGGAAAGCCAAACGATACATATCAACAAAGGTGGTATAAACACAAAATTATCATCAGAATGTAGTATTCTTGCGGCTTGTAACCCTAAATGGGGTAGGTTTGATAATAATGAAGCAGTTTCTGAACAGATTAACATTCCTGCACCTATGTTAAGTAGATTCGATTTGATATTCCCCTTAAAAGACGAACCAGACCGTGCAAGGGATAAAGAAATTGGAAAACATATTATAAATATACATAAAGCATTTTTAGACAAGAATATAAAACAAAATATGAAATTAGATAATATAATAATTGATGATGTATTAATTGACAATGATTTTATAATAAAATATATTATATATGCTAGACAAAAAAAACCAATAATTTCAGAAGATGCGGAAAATATTCTTGTAGAATACTATACAAACATGAGAAAAAGCTCTGTTCAAATTACTGCTAGACAATTAGAAGCTACAATTAGAATTGCAGAGGCTCATGCCAAAGCAAGACTTCATGACGAAGTTGAGGAGCTAGATGCAGTAGAAGCTATCAATATAATTACAGAATCTTTAAAAGAGATAGCTTATGACCCAGAAACTAATTCATTTGATATTGGTAAGGTAACAGGAGTATCTAAAAAAGATGTAAATTATATGAAATCAGTATATAATATAATAAAAAATCTTTCAAATGAATTAGATACAGAATTGGTAATTTATGAAGATATTGTAGAAAGAGCAAATAAGGAAACTATTGACGAAAATCAAGTTAAAATAGCTTTGAAAAAATTAAAGCAAGTCGGTGACATATACGAGCCGAAAAACAGAAAGTACAGAATTATGTAATAAAACATGATTTTTGTATTTTAAATATAAACTGGGGTTATTATGAAACTAATAAAAAATTATCCTAAAACATATGACAATGGCAGCCTATGGATTCAACCGGCGAATCATTCAACAATTTTACCATATGATAATTGTTTTGAATTCCATTACATAAATAAAACCCCGATAATTAGAATATTAGGTAGTCCATCAGTATCTAAAATGATACGTAATATACTAAACTCAATATCTAATAAATTTGCATATGGAAAAAAAGACGTAGACCATATGCAAAATATATTTACATATATAAATAAAGAATACAGGATAGGTAAGAATTACAATAAAGCTAAAATAGGATGGTATAGAGTAATTGGAGATATATTTGAAGATTTAAAAAATAAGAAATTTGAAAAGGTAATTTTTAAATTAAATACTTTACTCAAAAGTATAAAACCATTGATTGTAATTGATACAAATAATACATATGCTTGGAATTATAGCCACTCATTTAAAAGATTTGTAAAATGGTTAAATGAAGATTTTACAGTAATAATAAGGACGCCATTTAAAAATTTAAAAAATATTCAAAATAATTTTCCAGATTCACAAATAAACAACTGTGCTTCAGTTATAAATTATGCTAAAAATTCAGGTATTTTAATAAAAAATTGTAAAGTGGCAGAACGTATCATAAATATATCCAAAGGTAATATAGATGCAATAGATATTATATTAAAAAACAGTAAACGAGAATTAAAAACATTAAGAGATTTAAAAATACCTTGGAAGAAAATAGCTTATCAAACCATTCCTAATAAATTAAAAGAATTATATAATAAATGTAATAACTTAAAAAAGTTTAAAATACAAGATATATTACAAATAACACCTGAATATACCAAATCCACATTATATAAATATTTAAGTGAATTATGTGATTTAGGTATTCTAACAAAAAATAAGTTTAAAAAATCTATAATATATAAATTAAGGGTTAATAAATTATTATTTAATAAAATAAGTCAATATACTAACTATGTTAGATTATATACTGATATATATTTAAGAAAAACCATATATAACAATGAAATATGAAAATAGGTTTTTACAAAACTTTTTCAACTGTTTTAAAAGGATAGCGAATGCTATATTGTTTTTCAATTTTCGGGTTTTCGGATATGATGTATGTATGAGTACTAACTTAAAAAATTTTAAAATTCCTTCAGTGATTTGGTGTATTTTATTATATTTTTTAACTATTTCTATTATTATTATACATATGCTCTATAATAGTAAATAATAATAATATATAATATAATATTATATATAATCATGAATAATACTCCATAATATAAATAAAATGATTTAAAATACAAGGAAGCATGTTATATAATATATAGAGTATATAATATCATCATAATCCTTTTAAAACATATTATATTAAAAAATAAGAGCTTTAATTAAAATAAATAAAAATTACAAAATGTTTAAAAAAGTTAAATGGTATTTTCAATAGGTATTATATATATAAGCATTTAGAAAACCCGAAAACTACTTTTCATTTAATAAAAGCTTTAACTCTAAAATATGTTCGCAATTTTTGGATTGACATGTTATACACCAATATTCATCGCCAGGTAATTCATATATTTCATAATCATTTAAATATTTTTTAAAATGTATTTTATACGTTTTAGAACCATATTTATCAGTATTTTCAATAAAACTATTTATATTTTTATTATTTATATTATAATCTTTGTTTTTTATGTTTAATTCATATTTATACTGTTTTTTACTAATAATATCTTCTAAAATATCTATATATTTATTATTTATATTATAAACTTTCGTTTTGTTTTCCATATTATAATAAACTACTCCAAAGCTATTTAATAAGCATAAATACTGACACACGAAGCCTTTTGACAATTTTGTAACACCATGTATTTTAGATATGCTACTATTTTTATGGTTCATTAAATATTTTATTAAAATATACCTTTGTTTGGTATTTATTTTTTTATCAATACTGGTTTTTATATCCATATTTATACCTTTATATTCTACAAATCTGTTTAATATTATTTTCTTTAATTATATATTGTTTGTATATTTATTAATGATATAATTCATAATATTGAAATTATTATTTATATATAATATAGTATTACGATAATTGTTATTAAATTATTGCTTATTTTATTATTTATATTAATATTTATATTTATTATTTATTATAAAGTAATTAAATACGTTTATTATTTATTTTTATTATATTTTACGTATATTTTTACATTTATTAAGTATATTCACATTTATTATGATTTTTTTCTTTTAAAATCTTATTAAATATCCTTATTAAAATTATTTTTATTCTAAAAGAATATATTATATATTAATAATATAATAGTTAAACATATTTTTAATAAATACTATTAACCAAGAATATATTTTTATTAAGTTTTTTACAAAAAAACATTATATTCACAATATTTTATAAAACTATATTATTATTCACATTATAATATAGTATATATTGTATTATATAATATATTAATTTCTTTCGAAAATTCGAAACATATAAAAATATCCGATATTATATATTATATTCTTATGAAAATATAATTATGAATATTGTGTATTGGTGATTTTATGATAGACCCTATAGAATTTATACACAATGCATCATCTATATCTAAAAAATCAATGAATAGATTAAAATTAAAATCTAATCCATTCTCTGAAAAGCCCATACGTGGAAATACTAAATTTTTTGTGGGTAGAAATTCTGAATTATCGGAGATAGCAGATATTCTGGGTGCAGCTCAATATGGTAGTGTAGCTAATGCAGCAATAGTGGGGACTAAAGGTATTGGTAAAAGTTCTATATTGAATATTTTATATTATGCAGCAAAAAGACATGGTCATTGGATTGTACAATTGGAAGCTTCTCAAGTAACTGCAAGACAATTTTTAATTCAATTGATGCATAGTATTATTGGAGATAACTTATTCTCAGTAGATGGTACTTTATCTACAAATTATATGGAACATTCTAAAAAAATAATAGAGATATACAGACGTTTAAACACATATAGTGATAAAACACCTGTACATTATCCTCGTGAAAAAATTGAAAGGGATTTAAAATATTTATTACATAACGTTAAAGAAGAAGGTAAATTGTGTGTGATATTAGTTGATGAAGCCGACCAATTTGCAAAAAGAAGTTGTTTGGGATTGTTACAGTTTTTCCACTCATTTTTATATGAAGATGATATATTGGCATTTTTTGCAGGACCTCCAACTATGATGGAAGATTTAACTAAAATTTCACCTGCAATAAGAGATCGTATCCCTAAAGTTATTAATATGCCACCTTTGGATAAAGCAGAGGCACATGATTTAATATTAAGGCGTTTGGAAGATGTACATACTAGTGGAGCTTCAGAATATGATCCATTTACACCTGAAAGTATTGAAAAGATAATTGAAGAATGTGATGGCATCCCAAGACGTATTATAATGACTTGTTCTGAGGCAATATCTATTGGTTTAAAAAATAGTTCAACAACTGTGGATGAATCAATGGTAGAATCCGCTTTAAAAAAGTTAGGTATAAGTGTTGGTCATCAGATATTGAATCATTTAACACCTGCTCAATCTAAGATTGTAAGAGCTATGGCTGATTTAGGAGGTAGTTCCACAGTTACAGAACTTTCAGGTGTTTTAAATAACTCGCCAGGAACTATAGGTACTCATTTATCTGATATTTATGAAATGGGGTATGTATATAAAGAAAGAGATGGTTATAATGTATATTATACATTATCTAAAGAATTAAAAGATGTTTTAATTACTGAAAAAGATAATTAATTATACATACTTCTTTTTTTATATTTTATACGAGAATTCTATATTTTATAATTTTATAAAAATAATCCTAATCTCAAAGAGTATGTTTTATATTTGATAGAGTATAATATTTTAAATAATATTTTACATTTAGTCGGTGATTATATGTTATGTGACGTTCAGTCTAAAGAACCAGACATTAAAGTTTCACTTACTCGAGTGGGTGTTACTAATTTAAAGAAATTGGTTAAAATAAAAAGAGATCCTTCAAAGAGAGATGTAGTATTAGTACCTACTTTTGAAGTTTTTGTAGATTTACCCTCTAATCAAAAAGGTATACACATGTCTAGAAGCCCTGAAGTAATTGGGGAAGTTATTGAAAGAATATTATCTGAAGAAGAGATATATGGCGTCGAAGATTTATCTATTGAAATTGTCAAGCGTTTATTCGAAAAGCACGAATATGCAAATAGAGCTGAGGTTTTTTTAGTTAGTGATGATTATATTATGGAAGAAAAATCACCTGTTACTCATAAAAAATCCCAAGAAGTATGTAAAATAATGGCTCGTGCGTATGGTGTTAAAGAAGATGGCAAATTAATAATGAAGAAAATGGTCGGTGCTGAAGTTGTAGGTATTACTGCATGCCCTTGTGCACAAGATTTGTTAACTCAAAATGCCATAACTGAACTCAAAAAAAATGGATTTAACGATGAAGAAATTGTTAAAATATTAGATTCCGTTACAATTGCTACCCATAATCAAAGAGGTATTGGAACTATTATGGTGGAAGTGCCAGATAATTATGAAATAGGGATTTCTAAAATAATAGATATTATTAAATCTTCAATGAGTGGTGAAGTTTATGAGCTCTTAAAAAGAAGTGATGAAGCTTATGTGGTTCAATCTGCTCATAAAAATCCAAAATTTGTAGAAGATTGTGCTAGGGAAATGATAAAACGAGTTGTAGAAGAATTTACGGAATTGCCTGATAATGCAGAAATATTGATAAGACAAGTTAATAAGGAAAGTATCCATAGACATGATGCTTTTGCAGAAAGATTTTCCACAATGGAAGAGTTGAGAAATGAATTAATTTAATAAATTATTGTAGTTATTAAACTATCATTCTCTTTTTAAATTAATTGTTTTTATTTATATTTTTAATATTTTCAATATTTTCTTTAATAAATTATTAATATGATTACAGACATATATTTTGTTTACAAGAATAACGAATTTTATACAATTGTAATTATTATGGTAATAAATATGACTAAAATATTAGTAGTTGGTGTGAATACACGACCTGTGGTTAATTCTTTTAAAAAAATGGGTTTCGAAGTTTATTCTGTATCTTATTATAACCCAATTGATAATTATCCGGATAAATCCGAATATTTAGTAAATGACATGCAACATGGTAATTTTTACAGTAATTATTCTGAAGATAAATTATTAAGTCTTGCTAGTAGTTATGAGGATTTGGTGGATAATTATATTATATGTTCAGGGATTTTTGAATCGGAAAATTCCAAAATTCCAAAATGGGATACTATAGGTAACACACCTAAAAAAATAAATGAAATAAGTAACAAATATAATATTACAAAAACTCTTCAAAATTTAGGGTATAAAACACCCACATCTAAAAAAATAAATAATAAATACCAACTTGAAAAATTCATAGAGGAATTTGGTGAAGTTATACTGAAGCCAATATATGGCTGTGGTGGTGTTGGGGTAATATATATAAATAATAAAATGCTAAATATAGAATTCGATTTATTAAATAGATTGGATGTTAAATATCCCTTATTGGCGCAAGAGTATATTAATTCAGAATCATATAGTCTATCTTATATAAATTCTACTTATTTGGCTCTTAACAAGCAAATAATTTCAAGAAGTGATTTTGGAAATATGTATGTTGGAAATATTACGCCTTACAATCCAGAATTTATTTCAAAAGGATTTGAAACACAAATTACTCAATTTTCCGAATTAATTGAAATACTTGATTTAAAAGGTATGAATGGCTTTGATTTCATGGTTAAAGATGGTCAACCCCATATTATTGATTTAAATCCAAGAATACTAGGCACATATGAAACTTTGGAATTATCTTGTAATTATAATTTAGCAAAAGTTTTATTAGGTGCTGAGTGTCCAAAAATGAAAGAAGTTTATCATAAGAGAGTATTATTTGCTAATGAAGATTTTGTATTTGATAAAGATATTTTTAAAAAATTCTGTACTAATATTGATGATTATATTAAAGATTTACCGATGAATGGCGCACGTATTTCTAAAAACGAACCAATATGTACATTAATCTACCCTAAAGTGGATAAAGATTTAATTTCAGATGTTATTATTTAGAGGTGTATTTAATGAAATATGATAAAGATGATATGTATGTTATGTTAGAAAACCCATTAGTCCAACAAGTACTTTTTGAAGTAATGGATGAAGATATGATGGGTTTTGATGTATTATCTATTTTGATAGATTTAGGGGAAGTTACTGACGATGAGATATCCCGACAATTAGATGTAAAATTAAACAATATTCGTAAAATACTATATAGATTATATGAAGCAAGGTTGGTAAATTATAATAGGGAAAAAGACGAAGAAACAAACTGGTATACATACACGTGGATGCCTGCATTGGAGAAATTACCTGGATTAGTTAAGAAAAAAATGGAAAAATTGATTTCTACTTTAAAAGATCAATTATCTATGGAAGAGGATAATTTATTTTTCTACTGTCAAGAATGTGAAATAAAATTTACATTTGAAGATGCGATGGATAATTGTTTTAAATGTCCACAATGTGATGGTACTTTATACGAATATGATAATAATGAAGATATCTCAAATATTAAAAATCAAATAAATTATTTGGAAAAAGAATATACTTTGAACTCATTATTTAGTTAATTATATTAAATATATTTAATTAAATTATATCATCTTTATTTATTTTATAAATTTTAATATTATTTATTTTTTAATAATGTGATTATATGAAAAATTGTTTTGAAAAATATATTGAATCTAATAAAGAATCTAACGCCGAAATTGTTTCTTTTTTAATAAAATCTATCTCCGAAAATCCAGAGATTAAGGAAACATACGTATTTATTTTTGAACAACCTGATTTTATTAAATATTTAAATATATTGTCAAAAAATTGTCCTGATAATGTAGTATGTCATTGTATAGCAGTTTCGGCATATGCTTATGATTTTACAAAAACTCTAAAATGTAGTCATAATTTAGATTTGGATATTATAATATTGGGTGGGTTATTGCATGATATAGGACGTTGTAAATCACACGATATTAATCATGGTATTATTGGTGCAGGAATACTCAAAGATATGGGTTTGTTAAAAATAGCCAACATTGCGGAAACGCACATTGGTGCAGGTATTACTCTAGAAGAATCAAAATTATTAAATTTACCTCTTAAAAATTATATCCCTGTAACTTTAGAAGAAAAAATTATTGCAAATGTTGATAATTTAATCTTTGGGACAAAAAGAGTTTCCATTGATGAAGTAGTTCTTAAATTTAAAAAAAGAGAATGTTCTGAAGATGTAATTAAAAGAATTTTAAAACTATATAATGAATTAGATAATTTAAGAATTTAAAAATATTTATATTATTCTACTTTTTTTAAGTAAATATAATAATTGATAAATTATACACTAAATAGAATGCCAATATACCTAATGTCATACATACTGTAGACATTATAACCATTCTATTAAGTTTTATACCAAACATAGGAATTGCAACTAAAAATCCAAATATTCCAGTACCTATTTGTATAATTTCAATAGTTCTTGAAATCTGTTCTGGATGTACTGCAGTAGCTGTAGAGGAGATTGCAGATATTAAGTTTAAAAAACTACCGACCAATCCTGCAGTAGCTGGTATCATAATACATAATATAATGATACCCACTGATAAACCGTTCGAAGCAACGCTTAACAATTGATTTTTTAAATTTGTTAAATCTTCCAACGTTTTAGCTAATGTACTTAAACTTTCTGCTAAATTACCACCATATTTCCTATTTTCGATAATTAACCTACCCAATTGTTTAAATAATTTAGAATCTAGTGAATTTGAAACTATCAATACCGAATCTTCGAAACTTAGTTTTCTTTCACTCATTAATAATATTATTTTTGAGAATGCAATGTTAACTTCTTTAATATCACTATTTATAATTTCATTAATTGATTCTATAACAGAACGACCAGAATTCAGTGATAAAACCATAATATATAATGCTTTTGGTAAATTTTTTTCAAATTTATCTATTTTATTTTCATATAATATTGAAGGTATGACCATTAATGTAAACAAATACATGAATGTTAGTATTAAAGTACTTTTAATTGAGAAATTTAAAAATATTTTAAAAATCAATGGAATAAAAGATGTTAATAATATGGCAATTAGGAAATTTTTTTCTGTAATATTAAAACCTGATTTTTTCAGGATATATAAATTTCTTCGTACTGCATAATTATATAATTTTTCAAAATCCATATTACCCCTCATTCTATTTTCATCTTTATAAATATCCCAAATACTATAGTTGATAAAGGCCCTATTTTAAATAAAACTAATTCTACGGCATTTATAACTCCTTCATAACCTTGTTGACCACCTAATGAAGCTTGCAATAAACCTGCAAATGGTAATATCAAACCTGCACCGAATACTAAGTTTCCCAAGTTTCCTATTTGGAATTTTGCAGAATCTATTTTAGACATCGAAGACCTTACAATATCAGTATATAAATTTTCCAATAGTAATTGAGTTCCACCCTTGCTTGAGGATATTATAAGCTGAGAATATAATTCTTTCATTAGATTTACTTTAGTTCTAGCCCTGGCTCTTTCAAGGGCTCCTTCAAAACTATAACCGCCCGTATCAATATCTTTTATAATATTCCTAAATTCATAAGATGGTATACCATATTCTGGATTATCTGCAATATTTTTAATAGATTCTTGCACCAAAGCACCCGAATTTAACATTGAAATAATATGTAACAAGGTCATTAATATTTGAATTTTAATTTCTCCTTTAAACAATGTCAATTTAATTTTTGGATAAAATATACTACCTAACATAATTATTATAAAAAATGTGAGCCCATTTAGAACGCCACCTATAAAGTTCCCGAAAGCCGTTTCAAATACGATTAAAAATACTGAAACTATTATCGAAGTCATAATTGCTTTTAAAAAATATAATCTTTCGTCGTCAATACCTGCATATTGGTAATCACGACGAGATGGAAAAATCGATGTTTTAGTTACAAAGTCACTAAATGAACTTGCATAAGCACCCATGGCCCCTTGACTAGGTTTATCATATAGTAACTCATCTAAATTAATATCTAAATCGCTGGAATCTTCTTCAATATATGCTTCATAGAATTGAATTTCATCATCATCTTTTTTGGTATTTTCAAATATCTTTTTCAGATATTCCGACCTTTGAAGGGCATATTTATTTTTTTTAGAATTGTAATTAAATATATAATAAATCATATCTTTTATTTCATCTATTAATCCGGTTTCTTTGTGTTCTGAAACTGTCTTTTTTTTCATAATATACCTTATATCATTTTTAAGATAGATTCTGGATTTTCTTGATACTTTCTTACAATTTCACTAACTTTTTTAATATCTGATATATCATTATTAGCCATATAGTCTAATACTCTTTTTCTGTCCACTCGATCTGCTAATAATTCATCTCTAGTTATTCCTGTTATTTTACAAACTTCATCTTCCCACATACAAATACCTACTTTTTCAATTCCATCAGTGGCACCATTATATTTATATAGTTCTGTTTTGGTGATTTCATCACCTTGTCCACCGACTTCTACAACGCCAAGTATTCTTCGCACTGTTTTTTTATTTCTCTTTATACGTTGTTGGTTTATTATGAAGTTTATAGACGATAGCATTATTTTTGGAACATTCATAGGTGGATTTATTAACCTAATCATTGCTTCATCAGCACTGTTTGCGTGTAAAGTACCTGAACAACCATCATGACCTGTGTTCATAGCTACAAGTAATGAATGGGCTTCTGAACCCCTAACTTCACCCACATAGATACGATCTGGTCTCATCCTTAATGAGTTTTTAATTAAGTCATCCATAGTTATTTCGTAATTATCAATACCTGGTCTTCCAGGTCTTGTAATCATTTTTATAGTATGGTCTAAAGGTATTTGCAATTCTGGCGTATCTTCTATCGTAATTAATCTATCATTGTACATTGAAAACATAGAAACTACGTTAAGTGTTGTAGTTTTACCCGAACCCGTACCACCTACAATTAATGTATTTGCAGGTTTTGCACCAAAATACCCTTCAACTGCTTGCCAAATAAATGCCCCTAATTCTGAATCTATTGTATTATATTTAATTAAATTAATAATAGTTAGCGGATTTTTACTAAATTTACGAATAGTTAATGTATTACCCATTGTAGTTATGTCAGGAGTCGTGGCATTTACTCTGCTTCCATCAGGTAAATAAGCATCTAACATTGGTATTCTAGAATCTATACTCCTACCTGCCAAATATGCGATACTATCGATTACTCGGGCTAATTCTGATTTATCTAGTATAATATTTGTTTTACACATTTGGTATTTTCTATGGAATATATAAACAGGTATATCTACTCCATTTATCATTATTTCTTCTAATTCCGGGTCATTTATTAATATCTCTATTAAGCCTAATTTTCCAATTATTAGGTAGAAATATTGAGATATATAATGTATTTCAATATCTTTTATTTTTATATTATTTTTTAGAAAGTAATTTTTTAAATAACCTTGTATTTGACCTATACTATTTAATTCACTATCTGATAATTCAGTTTTTAATTCTTTAAGCATTTCAGGAGTTAATTTTGATAGTGCAGAGTTTATATAATTTATATTAGAGATATTGTACTTTTTAATTCCTTCTTTTTTTTCTATTGATACATTAAAATCTAATTTATCAATATTTATCAAATATTTATCAAGTAAGCTAGATTTTAAGTCGTCAATTGGGTTAAGTTTATTTAACCTGCTTGTATTTTTCTCACTAATTTTAATTCTATTGTTTGTACTATTTGTACTATTTGGACGAGGTTCAAATTTTTCTATAGTATTATCTTCAAATTTTTTATTTTCTTTTTTTTGAATCCTATCAAAAAGCCCCATTTTTTCACCCTTATTGGGTTATAATGTAACGTCAATATCTAAATGTTCTGTTAGTTCTTTGTATCTATTTCTTATTGTAACTTCAGTTACACCCGCTACGTCTGCAACTTCTCTCTGGGTTCTTCTAGTACCTTGCAAAACACTTGCAATATATATTGCCGCTGCAGCTACTCCTGTAGGTCCTCTACCACTAGTTAATCCTTTCTTACCAGCATCTTTTAATATAGATATGGCTTTTGATTCTACTTCTCCAGGTAATTTAAGTTCTGAAGCAAATCTAGGTACATAATCCACAGGATTTGTTGGTGCCAATCTGATATTTAATTCTCTAGATATGAATCTATAGGTTCTACCTATTTCTTTTCTATCTACTCTAGATACTTCAGCTATTTCATCTAACGTCCTAGGTACTTTACATCTTCTACATGCGGCATATAATGCTGCTGCAGCTACTCCTTCAATACTTCTTCCTCTAATCAATCCTTTTTCAACTGCTCCCCTATATAATACTGCTGCGTTTTCCCTTACGTTTCTTGGTAATCCTAATTTTGAAGCGATTCTATCTAATTCAGACAATGCAAATGCTAAGTTTCTTTCTGAAGCGTCTGAAACTCTAATTCTTCTCTGCCATTTCCTTAATCTATACAACTGTGCTCTTTTATCGGCGGAAATATCCTTACCATAACTATCTTTATTTCTCCAGTCAATAACTGTTGATAAACCTTTATCGTGGATTGTATAAGTCATAGGGGCCCCTACCCTACTTCTTTTAACACGTTGTTCATGGTCAAAGGCTCTCCATTCAGGTCCTACATCAAATAGATTTTGCTGTAAAACACAACCACAAACTTCACAAATTATTTCGGCTCTTTCGTAATCCTTTATAATATTTTTACTATTACATACGGGACAAATTAATTCTTCTTCTTTTTCAAGAATTACATTTTTATTTGAGTAATCTTCGGGGTTTACAATAGATATTTTCTTTTGTTCGAGCCTTTTTTTACTTTGGGTTATAGATTCAGTTTTCATAATAACACCACTTAATTCTTACGGGCTTTCTTATTCCGGTATGTTTTTTTTGAGTTATTTCTAGGTTTTATTGATACGTATTTATTTTTCAATGCTAACTCAGCTTTTGCATCATCATCAGGTATTATTTTAACATAAGGTCTAGTTATAGGGCCAAATATGTCGTATATGATGCCAATTTTTAAAAATTTTTTATTTTCTGTTATTCCTACTATCGATCCGATAGGAATCTGATTTTTACCAAGGCCTATTAATTTTCCTTTAGGTGTTTCATGCAGAAGTTCTATTTTTTCCAAAAATATTCCTCCAAAATAACCATTCATATATTTAATTTATTAAATTAATAAGTATTTTATTTAATTAATAATATATAGTTTGTACCTATTAATATATATATGTTTCGAAAACTTTATATAGAATATTAATGAAGGATTAAGGATTATATTAAGTTTTTTAAACTACATTATCAAAAGGTTTGATATTATAATGTTATTTTATAATATGAATATACAAAACAAGTGGATGTGTAATTAAAGACTAAAATATCCTTAAAAATATTATTAAATTAATATTATCATATTTATTAATTTAACTTTACATTATTTTTTATATTATTTTACACATATAATATGCTATTATTAAATTAATATTATATCGTATGTTTATAATCATATATTTGAATTTAGGTATTAAGGGATAATAATATATAGGTGGTAATAGATGAATAATTATGATATTGAATATAGAAAACTAGAACACTTAATAGTTTGTGAACATTGTAATGTAGAATATAAAAAAGGAACTCTCTTAAATAACGTGGAATTAGTTCATAATGGAGTATCTAAAAGCTCTCTAGACGATTTAGATACGTCCGTAGAGTTATTTGGAAAAAAATTAGATGCACCGATTATAGTCGCGGGAATAACCGGCGGACATGCAGTTGCAAAAGAAGTTAATAAAAACATTGCAATCGCAGTCGAAGAAATGAATTTAGGTATGGGATTAGGCTCTCAAAGAGCTGCTATCGCTAAAAAAGGATTGGAAAATACTTATTCGGTAGTACGAGAACATACTTCTTCACTTGTTATAGGAAATTTAGGTGCAGTTAATTTTACGAAGGATAATTGGAATTATGAGACTGTAAAAAAAGCAGTAGATATAATAGATGCAGACGCAATGGCCATACATTTTAATCCACTTCAAGAGGCAATACAACCCGAAGGGGATACGGATTTTAGGAATTTGGACTATTTATCTGATGTAATCAAAGATTATAAAAAATATTTTGGAAATATGCCTTTCATTGCAAAGCAAGTTGGCGAAGGTTTTTGTCAAAAAGATGGATTATATTTGGATAAATTAGGATTTGATGCCATAGATGTAGGTGGAAGTGGTGGTACTTCATGGTCTGCAGTTGAATATTATCGGGTAAAGGATTATGAACATAAACAATTGTCTGAAAAATATTTGGAATGGGGAATTCCTACCGCAGCTTCAATATTGGATGTTAGAAAATCATTTTCTAAACCATTAATCGCCACAGGCGGAATTAGGTCTGGTATAGATATCGCAAAATCTTTAGCTTTAGGTGCAAACTGTTGCGGTATTGCGCTACCAGTTTTAAAAGCAGCGATGAAATCCTCTGAAGAAGTTATTAAATTATTTGAAAGTTTAATCAAGGAACTTAAAATAGCTATGTTCTTAACAGGATGCAATAATATAAATGAACTAAATTCCGCAAGATATATTGTAAACGGAGAGTTAAAAAATTGGATTAATTAATAAAATTAATTAATAATTATCCATTTTTTAAATAAAGTTAAAATTATTAATATTTATAATAAACAATTCTATGTAATTATATTGTATTGATTTATAATATATTAAATATTATGAATTTTATATATTCATATTCATGATTGTATAATACAATAATCATATGTTCACTGCTATATCATTAGTGTCTCAAAGGATGTGATATTTTGCAATTGGAAGTAGTTGCCATAGGAGGCTATGAGGAAGTCGGTAGAAATATGACCGCAGTTAATATTGACGGAGAAATTATAATATTTGACATGGGCATTAGATTAGATAGGATAATGATTCATGAAGATACCGATATTTCAAAGATGCATAGCTTAAATTTGATTGAAATGGGTGTTATACCTGACGATACGGTAATGAAAAATATCGAAGGAGAAGTTAAAGCAATAGTATTAACTCACGGACATTTAGACCACATCGGTGCAGTAACGAAATTAGCACATAGGTACAATGCTCCAGTTATTGGAACTCCATACACCTTAGAATTAGTTAAAAGGGAAATATTAAGCGAAAAAAAATTCGATGTTAGAAATCCATTAATAACATTAGAAAATGGTAATAAATTAGAAATTACACCTAATATAACATTAGAATTTGTGAAAGTAACTCACAGTATACCTGATTCCACAATGGCAGTATTACACACACCATATGGTGCAGTAGTATATGCTAATGACTTTAAATTTGATAATTTCCCAGTAGTTGGGGAAAAACCAGATTACAAAGCTATTAAAAAAGTTGGAAAACAAGGCGTAGTTGCAATGATTTCAGAAAGTACTCGTGTAGGTTATGAAGGAAAAACTCCTTCTGAAGGTGTAGCAGCTAGTTTATTGAAAAATGACTTATTAGGTACTGATAATGATAAAAATGCAGTTGTTGTAACTACATTTTCTTCACACATTGCCAGGATTAAATCTATAACTGATGCAGCAGTTAAAATGGGTAGAACACCTGTTTTAGTGGGTAGGTCAATGGCAAAATACTGTGGTATCGCTCAAGATATTGGTATTGTAAAATTCCCAAAGGAAACTAAAATATGTTGGGATCCTTCTTCAATAGATAAGACTTTCAACACAATTATGAAAGAAGGTAAAGAAAATTATTTAATGATTGTAACTGGTCACCAAGGTGAAGAAGGTGCGGTTTTATCAAGAATGGTTACTAATAAAACACCTTTTAAATTTGAAAAATATGACCAAGTTGTATTTTCAGCAGACGTGATTCCTAACCCTATGAATTCAGCACAAAGGTACCTTTTAGAAGCTCGCTTGAAACTTTCTGGCGTTAGACTTTTCAAAGGTGCACACGTATCTGGTCACGCTGCTAAAGAAGATCACAGAGACATACTAAGATGGTTAAACCCAGAACATTTGATTCCATCACACGGTGACTTCAACTTGACTTCTGAATATGCTAAATTAGCTGAAGAAGAGGGTTATAGATTGGGTGACGATGTTCACTTACTTAGAAATGGTCAAAGTTTGAAATTTGAAAGAGTAATTTAATTATTTCATTAATACCATTTTATATGTTAGTTAAAATATTTAATGAATAAAATAATATTTTAATTAATTTTATTTCATATTTGATATTATTATATTGTTTGTAAAGATTATACTTTGTTTAGGTTTATATGAATCATTTATCACATTGTTTAATAATATTAATAAGATATTCTTCTTATTAGAGGTGCAATATGTTTAATGAAGAAATTTTAAGTAATATGTCTAAAGAGCTTGAAAAATATTTTGAAAAGGATTCTAATTTATATAACGCGTCAAAACACCTATTATTGGCAGGTGGTAAGAGAATAAGACCTTATTTATCGATAATGGCTTATAATCTTAAAAAAGATGACTTAGAAACCATAATGGCTCCAGCTTTGTCGGTAGAGTTAATACATAATTATACGTTGGTGCATGACGATATAATGGATAATGATGATGAACGTAGAGGTAAGCCTACAGTTCATAAGGTTTATGGTGAGCCTATTGCAATATTGGCGGGCGACTTATTATATGCAAAGGCATTTGAGGCTTTATCAACTATTGAAGATAGTGTAAAAGCTCATAAGGTTTTAAAAGTGTTATCCAAAGCATGTGTTGAAGTTTGTGAAGGTCAAACTGATGACATGGAATTTGAAGACAAATTACCATCAATGGATCAATATATGGATATGATATCCAAAAAAACAGGTGCTTTAATTGAGGCACCTATTTTAATCGGTGCAATAATGGCAGATTGTACAGAGGAAGAAACAGAGGCTCTTTATCAATATTCTAAAAGAATCGGTATTAACTTCCAAATACAAGATGATATTTTAGATTTAATAGGGGATCAAAAAACAATTGGAAAACCAGTAGGTAGTGATATATTAAGTGGTAAGAAAACCATGATGGTAATTCATGCCTTAGATACACTTTCAGAAGATAATAAAGAAAGATTATTGCAAATATTAGGTAATGAAAATGCAAGCAGTGAAGAAGTAGCTGAAGCAATTAAAATATTAGGCAATTCAATAAACTATGCTAAAAATTTAATGAATGAATCAACAGTGGAAGCTAAGGAATTCTTAAAGATATTTGACGAAAATAAAAGAAAACCTTTGGAAGATATTGCAGATTTCATCGTTTCAAGAATTAAATAGGCTTATTTTATATTAATTTAAAATTAGCTCTTTTAATATTATTTATTTTTAAAATATATTTGCCATACAATTTTATTTTAATTAATTTAGTTAATTTAGTTAATTTAATTATTTTATTTATTTTTTATAAAAATTAAAATGTGATACTTGTGAAAATTTCCAAAATATATGTTGAAAATGAAATAAATGATAAAAATAAATCTGAAGAAAAAATAGTCATATCTGAAAATCAAATTATATTTTTAAATGCTGAAGAAGATATTAATAATTATAAAAATGAGTATAAAATATTTTATAAAGTTAGATATGATGATATAAGAGATTATATAGATAACGATGTTTTAAAAAAAGACATATTTGTGAAATATCCTGGAAACCATACTTTTACCTATATTAAAGCAGGTACTTTCGTGACTTGCGTTGTAGCAGACTCTAAAACTACCTATCCTGTATTGGAAGCAGGTAGTACGGTATTACAAGATGGTATATTGGCGACACTAAAAAGTAAAAAAGGAGTTATCCGATATTTAAAAAGTCCAGTTTCGGGAACTTTATTTTTTATGAATGAATTATTTGAAGGAGATAGAAGCATCTATATTTTTGCAATTGTAGAAAATTTCGAAAATTTATAAATTAATCCACAATATTTAATATTATTCTTATTTTTCAACTTTATTTTTCAACTTTTGTTGAATTGTATTGATGAGTCCAAGAACCACTAATTTGTCCTTTTTTTGCCATACTACCTAATATTTTAATAGTTTCCCTATCTAATTCTGTGGATTTTTCATTTTCAAAATAAGTTCCAGGTAATGGCATAAAATAATGTGCATGAACTTTTCCATTCTTTTTTATAATATATTTCATTAATTGAATACTTCTTATCCTATTTTCCATAGTTTCACTAGGGAATCCAAAAATAAAGTCTACTTTAGGCATTAATTTATTTTTTTTACATAAATCGACAGCATTTATTACATCGTTTACAGTATGCCCTCTTCGAATATGGGTTAGCATTTCGTCACAACCACTCTGAGCTCCGAAGTGTAAGTATTTATTGTCGCAATAATTTACTATTAAATTTAAAGTATCTTCATTGATAAATTCGGGCCTCACTTCTGATGGAAATGTACCTAAAAATAAACGTTCTTTGAATATAGAAAGCTTTTTTAAGAGTTCTTCTAGTTTTTCAAGATTTGGTTTAGTTGCATATTTAGAGCCATAGGATAGTGCATTTGGAGTTACAAACCTTATATCTTTCATATTTTTTACTATCTTAATAATATCTTCAATAGACCTATGTCTTATATTTTTTCCAAATATCTGAGGGGTTTGGCAAAATCTACAGTTGTAAGGACAACCTCTAGTTATTTCAATTGGTGCTAAGGGATATATTTCATCATAGCCTTTGAAAGAATCGATAGGTATACCTTTGATAACATTGTTTTCAATATATTGGTTGTTATTGATTTTATTTATTAAATCAGGTAATGTTATTTCACCTTCTCCAACCAGAACATAATCAAAACCCATTTTTAAAGTATCTTCTGGAGCACCTGACGCGTGTGGCCCTCCTGCTATTAATATTAGGTCTTTAAAGTTATTTCTTAAGATATTTATTTCCTTTGACACTTCTGGTCGCTGTAGTGTCATAAATGAATAAATTATTATATTTTTTGAATTTATCACTTTAAAACAACATGATTTACTTTTTTCAATTTCATTTGTTTTTAAATTATATATTAATTCATCTAAATTATTGAATAGTATTCCTTTTGTTAATGGATACAATTTAGAAATACTATATTTATTTTTTGAAGTTAGTCGATATCCAATCATAAACTTAAATAACCAGAAATACTATATAAATTAGATGGATTTTAGGATAGAGGTGTAATATTGAAAAAAAGACCATCACTATGTATAAAAATACATTACCCCGGAAGTGTTTTAGAAGGCGAATTTGATTTTGAAGCAGTAGTTAACCTTAAAGATAAGTATTTAAAATATTTAGATACTGGAAAGCATAAAGGGACTGTTTTATTCAATGAAGATACTAAAAAATTTGTTATTGTTAATTTTAGTGAGATATGCGCTATAGAAGTTGATAAAACTTTAATTTTCATGGATGAATATGAAAGAGAATGGGATAAAGTTTCAAGATTTAAATACAATTTATAAATTTATAAATAAATTATATCTGTAATTTTATGAAGTCATGGCTAAATATTTATACTATATATTATCTATATCTCAATAACTAATATTTTTAAAATTCACACATATGGTGGAATTATGGCAAAAATAGCAAAAAATGCGACGATAATTGGTAAAGTCGTTTTTGAAGAGAATGTAAATATATGGTATGGCGCTGTTATTCGTGCAGATATGAATACCATTTCCATTAAAAAGAATTCAAATGTCCAAGACAACTGTGTTGTACACTGTTCTAAAGACCATCCTACTGTAATTGGAGAAGGTGTTTCAATAGGTCACTGCGCAGTAATTCACGGATGCAATATAGGTAATAATGTATTGATAGGTATGAATTCTACAATTTTAAATGGCGCTAAAATAGGAGATAATTGTATTATAGGTGCAAATGCTTTGGTTCCTCAAAATAAGGAAATACCTGCTAATAGTTTAGTAATAGGAGTTCCTGCAAAAGTTATTAGACCTTTAACTGAAGAAGAAGTATTATCTATTAAGAAAAATGCTGAACAATATCTTGAAATATCAAAAGAATTATAGTTATAAAAGCTGTTTAATTGTAGATATATAGTTACATAAATTTTATAATTAATTTTTATACATAACATTATAATATATCTTTATAATACAAATTATAAATGATTTAAGGTGGTATCATGGATAAAATTAGCATTGGAATGGTAATAGCTGAATTTAATAGAGATATTACATTTATGATGGAAAAATTGGCAGAAGAGCATGCTGACTTTTTAGGTGCCGATATAAAATATAAAATAATGGTTCCTGGAGCATATGATATGCCTATCGCAATACAACAAATGCTTGAAAAAGACGACATAGACGCTGTTGTTACGATTGGTTGTGTTATTGAAGGAGATACTGAACACGATGAAATAGTTGTTCAAAATGCAGCAAGAAAAATCACAGATTTATCATTGGATTATAAAAAACCTGTAGCTTTAGGTATATCCGGACCAGGAATGACAAGATTACAAGCTGAAGAAAGAATTGATTATGGTAAAAGAGCAGTCGAATCCGCAGTT
Organism: Methanococcus voltae PS; assembly: GCF_024807035.1. Taxonomy (NCBI): domain Archaea; kingdom Methanobacteriati; phylum Methanobacteriota; class Methanococci; order Methanococcales; family Methanococcaceae; genus Methanococcus; species Methanococcus voltae. The sequence continues at coordinate 9,753 of NZ_JANUCQ010000006.1, read as the reverse complement.
AAAATGGTTAAAAGACTTAAGAATTTATAAGTTTAATGAAATAGCTTAACCTAATTAATATTATTTTTTATTTTTATTTTTATTATTCAGTTATATTATATCATTTATTTATAAAAAGTATTAAATAAATTGTTTTAATATATGAAAGTATATTTTATTTTTAAATTTATCAAATTGGTGTAATTATGGAATCAAGTCAAAATATTATAAAAGAAGTTTATAAAGTAATTCAAAGTAGAATGTCTGAAAAACCCGAAGGTTCCTACGTAGTTAGTTTAGCAACAGATGGTAAAAAGAGTTCTGTTAATAAAATATGTGAAAAAATAGGTGAAGAATCTGCAGAAGTTATATTGGCTGCCAAAGATGGTGAAAAATCAGAAATAATATACGAATCTGCAGATTTAATATTTCACACCTTAGTTTTACTTTCCAAATACGAAATATCTTACGAAGAACTTGAAGAAGAGTTTAAGAAAAGAATGAAATAATATTAAATTTTTTTATATTTTTTTAATTATAACTTATAATTCGGTTAATTTTGGATATATTGTACCTTCTACTAAATTTAAGATGTCAGTTCTAGTTAACATACCCACTATATTTTCATCATCATCTACAATAACTAACCTACCGATATTTTCAGTTTCCATTTTAACTAAAGCATCATATATTTTTTCATATTGGTTAATGGTCCATATATCTTTAGTCATTATAGTATCTATTCGTTCATCTTCTTTATTTTCCACTAAAGCTTTTGCAATATCATGTAAACTAACAATACCTTTCAATTCTCCATCATGTAGTATGGGTATACCACTAATGCTATTTTCGGATAGTAATTTAGCGGCATCTCGTACGGTTTTTCCAGAATCCATGATTATTAAGTTTTCTTTTAATCCAATACTACCTACATCGATATTTGGAACACTAATTACGCCTAAAACATCTATTAATAAAATATGGTTTATATCATCTCTTCCTACAATATTACCCATAATTACGATTTTATTATGTAATGTAGGCCCTACTCGAACTAAATCGCCTTCTGAAAATTGCTTAGTATCTCCGTTTATGTATATTTTAGAAGAGCAAGATTTTTCTTGTGTTACAGTATCGAATATTATCTGAGTAACATTTACGTTTTTTATTTTTTTATTGCCTTTATATATTGGAATCTTTATTTTTTCATCCAATTCTAGTCCTAATGACCTGTATGTATCACTTGTTGGTATATAGCCACCTTTAGGACCAGGTACTCCATCAACTAATCCTAATGCCCTTAAGGCCTGCATTTGATTTCTAATGGTACCTGGATTTCTACTTAAATTTTTGGCAATTTCTGTTCCTTTAACTGCCTTATTTTTTTGTTTATATATTAAAATTAATTCTTGTAATATTTCCTTTTGAACGATAGTAAGTTCCAATATTTCACCCTTATTTCTTAAACTATGAATATATTATGTATTCTATTTATCATATTACATACTTAAAATATATAAATTTTTAAAATAATTATTAAATATTATGTTATGTATTTTAAAATTGTATGCCTTTATTAAATTATTTAATAAGTAATAAAATATGGTCTGTATAATATTAAAACTTTACTTATTAAATCTAAGAATTTATTAAAAATAATGTAAGTTATATGTAATATGTCGTTTAATTTATTAATATTTTAAAAATCTAATGATATTACGTTGCAATCTAGTTCTTTTAATTTATCTATAAATTTTTTTAGCCCATAAACTTCGGTTCCGTAGTGTGTTCCATCTATAACACACAAATTTGATTCTTCAGCTAATATTTTAGAATGATGGGTTAAATCTCCGGAGATATAAACGTCTGCAACTTTACTCACATATTCTATACTTTTCTGAGATAGTCCATAACCTGATAAAACTGCTACTTTTAAGCGTCGTTTCTCCAAGGTAGCTGAATTATTACAAAATACTATTTCAGGGTTTTTACATATATTTTGCTCAGTAATCGCTATAATATCTTCAAAATTACCATTAAAAGTGCCTAATCTACCAAGTCCATTTTCGTATAAATTATTTACATCTTTTAACTGAAATAATTTTGCTAATTCATCATTTAATCCATCTTTACAGATATCTAAGTTAGTATGTGCAGAATATAATACTATGTTATTGCACATTAGTATCTTTAATTTTTCATATAATGGACCTTGAAAAGTCTTTACGGGGTCTTTCATGATAGGATGATGGGTAAATATGAAATCTACATTATTTTCTAATGCTTTTTTAATAACTCTCAATGAAGGGTCTAGTGCAATTCCTATTCTGGTTATTTCAGTATTTTTTGAGCCACAAACTTGTATTCCAATATTGTCTCCAGGAATTGCTAATTCTTTAGGGGCATATTTTTCAATATGTTCTATAATTTCTTCTGCAGTAACCATTATTACACCTTTATTAGTCTCTATTTTCTGCATAAGTTCCAGATATTAATTGTAATTCTTCAAAAGGATATTTTTCAATATCAATTTTTTCAGCAATTATTCCAACACTCTTTAATTTTGATATTGTTTTTTTTTCATCAGTTAAGGAGGATTGTAGTATTTTAACAACCCCTCCTTTTTTTAAGTAGTTTGGAAGTTCATCTATAAATTTATCTAACACTAATCTACCATCCAAACCACCATCAAAAGCATAGTTAAGATATTTTTCCAATTTTTCATCTTCGGAAGTTGGTAAATAAGGAGCATTAAATACAATAACGTCAAATTTTTTAATTTTCGATTTCGATATTTTATTAAATAAATCTCCATATATAAATCGGATATTTAGTTTATCTGTTATTTTTATATCAAAATTTAATTTTAAATTATCATAAGCCGTTTTTACTGCATAAGGATTTATATCTACACCCAATACATATTTAGCCCCATTTTTAAATGCACTAAGTGCTTGTATACCAGAACCTGTTCCAATATCTAAAACAGTTTTATTTTTAACATCTTTTAGATTTTTATACAATAATTCGCTATCTTCTGCAGGTATATAGACTTTAGGGTGTGTTTTTATTTTTAAACCATTTAAATTTATAATTTCCATTTTGTTCATAATCTCATACAATTATTTTTATATATTATATTTTAATTTATTATCTCTTAAATTTATTATCTCTTAATTTCTTAAAATTTCCAAATTTCATCACCTATATAATGTAATGTAATTATTGCCTTTCCTTTTTTTGATTCAACCATAGTTTTTCCATCCATCAATGCAATACCTACTGATAATGGTTTTCCATGTGTTTCTTCAACAGTATATACTAAATTTCCTTCTTCTATATCTGGATTAGCATCTATAATCCCCGGAGCCATTACATCGGCACCATTTGCTAAAAATTTAACTGCGCCCTTATCAACTGTTACTTTTCCTTTTTCGCTTTCTTTAGTTATTAAAAGCTTTAATGTAGGGATTATTTTATTATCTTTGCATATTGCGATAGGAGTTCCATTTAAAACTATTAAATCCATTTCATTTGTTATTATTTTTTCTAAAATAGATTTTTTATCAAATACATCTTCTGTATCGATTATATTGTTTAATTCTTCCTTAATTTGTTTTAATTCTTTCTTTTTCAACATGTATCTTCTTTTAATTTCCATGATATCACATAGGCATATATTTAATTATTTTCTCTAATCATATATATCGTGTAGCCATATATAAAATATCTCTTATGATATAAATTTGAGCAAAAAATAGCTATTTTTTAAAATATCATCGTAATTACTATTTTAATATTAAATATGTTATAAAATTATCCGTCGAAAAAAATATTTTTAAAGTTATTTAATTATTTATTTAATATTTTATTATTTTAATCTAATATGTCATATGTAGTGCTTCTTTCTTTTGGAATCCTATTTATTGCTAATATGGAGTTTCTTAATTCATTTTTAGTCATGGAAACTTCTTCAGCACCTGCAGCTTCACTTACTTCATCTCCCATTAGGGTACCTCCAACATCATTTGCACCACATCTTAAGCTAATCTGTGATAATTTAATCCCTAATTTTACCCAAGGAGCTTGTATATTTGGTATTGTATCTTTTAAAATTATTCTTGATAGTGCAGTAATTAGTAAATCATAATCTCCTGAAGCACCACTAGAAACAACTCCTGATGTATACAGGGGTGTATTTTTATGCAAATAAGACATTGTTATTAATTCAGTAAATCCGTTGGTTTCTTCCTGAATTTCTTTTAATAAGAATAAATGGTCTACAATATGTTTTGGCTCTTCAACATGACCGTACATTATAGTAGATGACGTTTTTATTCCTTGATTATGTAATTCTTTGATTACTTTTACCCAATCTTTAACTGGTATTTTATTTGGACATATTATTTTTCTTACGTCATCATTCAATATTTCAGCAGCTGCTCCTGGTACTGTATGCAATCCTGCTTCTTTCAATATTTTAATAGCTTCTTTAACATCGAGTCCTGCACTTTCTGCACCAACTAATATTTCAAATGGCGAATATGCGTGAGTGTCTATATATCCTGTTTTTTCAATAATTTTTTTAATTATATCGGCTTGCATATAAGTATCTATTTCCCTTACTATTCCACCCATGAGTGTTACTTCGGTAGCGCCATTATTTTTAGCCCATAGAGCTTTTTCTGCTATTTCTGAAGGTTCCATATAATATTTATCTATAGTTCCTTTTTCATGAGGGAATGCGCAAAATTTACAGCCTGATTCACAAATATTTGTAAAATATATATTTGCGTTATTTACGTAAGTTACTACGTCGCCGCAAATGTCTTTTCTTAATTCATCTGCTAGTTTTAAAGTATCAAAAAAGTTTTCGGGGTTTTTTAATAATTCTATAGCTTCTTTTTTTGATATGTCTTTTTCTTTAAAGATTTCATAATCCATGGGCTCACCAAGTATTTGAAAATTTTTTAAATTCTTATTATTGTATTAAAACTACAAAATAGAGTTTTTTACAAACCTATTTTATGTACTAATTTTTATTTTAATAACCTGTATGTTAGTCCATGTTTAAGTTTCTTATTACTATATATAATTTTCCATTATCGCCTATTTATTTTTAAAATTTAAATTAGTTTTTAAAATTAACTTTATTTAATAAATACTTTAATTAAAATTAAGTTAATTAGATTCTAAACAACCATAATTGGATTTTAATAAAAAAAAGAATTTAAAATTAAATTGTACTAGTATCTATTTTTTTTAATCATATAATACATAATAGTAATTTAATTACCCATATTAGTTTATTTAATGAATAATTGGACTTTTTTTCTGGAAATTAGATAGTATATATAATTTTCTATTCATAATAAATAGAAACTGGATTATATTGTCAATTAGTAATAGTAATAATTGTTATATTAAAACTACGAATAGGAAGGTGTCAGAATGAAATTCGGTATTGAATTTGTTCCAAACGAACCAGTAACTAAGTTAAACTACTACGTAAAGTTAGCTGAAGACAACGGTTTTGAATTCTGTTGGATTACAGACCACTACAACAACAGAAACGTTTACATGACCTTAGGTGCAATCGCATCAGCAACAAATAAAATTAAAATAGGCCCTGGTGTTACAAACCCATACGTAAGAAGCCCAGCAATTGCAGCATCTGCAATGGCAACATTAGATGAATTATCTGGTGGAAGAGCTACATTTGGTATTGGCCCTGGTGACAAGGCTACATTCGATGCATTAGGCATTGAATGGACAAAACCAGTAGGAACTGTTAAAAAAGCAATCGCTGAAATGAGAGAATTGTTAGCGGGTAAAAGATTAGAATCTGGTGCTCAGTTAGCAGTTAAACCATCAACCGATGTACCTATATACTTAGGTGCGCAAGGACCTAAAATGTTAGAAACAGCAGGTGCAATCGCAGATGGTGTTTTAATTAACGCTTCAAACCCTAAAGACTTCGAAGCAGCAGTACCTTTAATTAAAAAAGGTGCAGAAAGTGCAGAAAGAACTATGGCAGATGTAGACGTTGCAGCATACGCTTGTATGTCAGTAGATAAAAAATCAGAAAAAGCAAAACAAGCAGCTATCCCTGTAGTAGCATTTATCGCAGCAGGTTCACCTCCTGTAGTTTTAGAAAGACACGGAATACCTGCAGAAAAAGTAGAAACAATCAGAGCAGCTTTAAAAGAAGGAAACTTCGGTGCAGCATTCGGTGCAGTAGATGACCAGTTATTAGAAGCATTCGCTTTATACGGTACACCTGAAGAAGTTATCGAAAAAGTTAAAGCATTAGAAGCAATGGGAGTTACACAAATTGTTGCAGGTTCACCTATCGGACCTAACAAAGACACAAGTATTAAATTAATCGGTAAACACATTATACCAGCATTCAAATAATTTTTTTACTTAAATTTTTAAGTAAAAATTTCTTAATTTTTTAAAACAGCTTTTTTTAATATGATTTGTATATTATGGATTAATAATTTATAAAAAATAGTAAAATATAATTAAAATATAATTTTAGTTTATTTAGTTTATTTATTTGTTGATTTTTCAATAAATTTATCAATGGTTTTAATATCAACATGGGTTGATATCCCCAATCTTCCCAATATGATGTTTGTCAAAATTACTTTTAAGATATCTTTACCTTCTTTTAAATCAGTTAGTTTTCCAAGTTTCTTAGTAGTTGCAGGGGATTTTAATTTAGCCAACGCCTGTGAAATATCTTCTTCTTTTACCCTTCCTTTTTTGGAGACGTAAATTTCATCAGCAATTTCTTCAAGCTGTATCATATCAAAAGGTAAATATTCTTTTATTTTCTTAGATAACGTTTCTTCTATTGATATTAAAATTCTTGAAACTTCCACATCTGCCGTATTTTCATCTATCTTTAATTTTTTAGATACGTACCATTTTCCTTTTTTTGCATTAAATAATATTTTTTCCTCAGCCATTTTTTCACCGAATTTTAAATATTAACTCTATTTTTAATTATTTTAACTTAATCTATTTTTTAATATAAAATAATATACAATTATTAAATAAATAATATATATTATTTCTTAATGAATTTTGAATATAATGTTTAAAATAAAAGATTAACAATAACTAAAATAAGATAAATTAGCTTTTAATACAATATATATAAGAATTTAATTTAAAAATAGTTTAAAATAGATTATTTATAATTTTAATAATTATAAATAATTAGTTCATTTCTATGAATTTTTTTAAGTTGTGATTTTTAATATCTTCAACAGCTATTTCTTCAACACTGTTTACTTTGATAAATGCTCTTTTAACATGATGTTTACTACCAATTTCTGAGTACATGATTTCTAAAGCATCTTCTTCTTTTAAAACATTGTATTCTTTTGAAAATACCATTGGTTCATCTTTACCAAGGATTTCGCCACTTATTTTTATTATTTTAGCCATTTTATTCACCTTGAATATATACTAATTTATATTTAATATTTTATCATCATACTGGTTATTTAATTTTTATTTATTTTAAGTTCATGTTTTATTTTTTAAATAACTTAACATATTAATCTATTAAATCAAGATATTCTTCAATTCTTAGTATTTCAGGTCCTGTAGTTTCTACACCTACAAGTGCACCTTTACTATTGGCAACTATACCAGAGCCAACTTGCATGGCGCCCTTGTTTACTGTGCTTTTGCCAATAACTTCTAAGTTTAGAATTCCTTTAATCCACTCTAATTCTACTTCTGTAGTTAATGGATTTACAACGCATCCTTTGTTTGTAGCAACCCCATTAGAGCCTACCGTAGGTAATTCACAGAAATTTCCAACACCTACTTTAACCTTAAGTATTTTTTCTACATCTTTTTTAAGATTTGAAATTTCTTTCGAAATAATGCATCCATAGTCATTAGCGAGTATTAAATTTCCGAATGCAGTATGATTTGATTTTAAAATACTGACATTTATATTTAAATCGTGTTCTTGGATGAAATTTTCAACTTTTAAAAATTCATCTTTTAAGGTAATTTCTGGTAGTATTAATCCATACGAATTTCCCAAACATAATGAACCTAGTAATGAGCTATCTGCTATTTTTGTTTGAAGTATTGGAATACCCAATATTTCTTCAAATTTTTTAATGGTTTCTTTTTCCAAATCTATTGGAAAGATACCATATTTCTCAGTAGCTATGGCCTGAATTCCTATGTTTGATACACCAGAAAATAATGTTTTATATATCATAAATTATCCCAACTAATATTTTAAGAATATCTTTATTTAATAATTAATATGTAATTATATAATTAAAAGTAATTATATTTTTTGATAATTATTAGTAATTATTATTAATTATTTATTAAATCTATTTAGATATTATTGTGTTTTATTCGATTATTCAACTAATGTAGCAATAACAACATCGTCTTCTTTAACGACTTTTACCCTAACTCTAGCAGGGATTTTGTTTAAACTTCTTTCCCATACTTTTTCATTAATTGAATTATCTAATTTCACATTATCTGATTTCATGTGTTTTTTTAAGTATTCTCTGATTTTCTTTATAGCTCTCGGAGCTCTTTTTGTTGTTGGTACTTTGTTTGTTACATCTCTTAATGGTATTGTGTATATTCTTTCGTTTTCCATAATTGCACCTCCAGTATACAAATATATATATGATATAATATTAAATCATATACAATATAGATAGACAATATTTAAATATTTTGGTGAGTGGATTAAAATGGATGACTATAGCAAGGCAGAAGTGTTGATGGAAGCACTACCATATATATGTAAATTTCATGGTCAGAAGTTTTTAATTAAATATGGTGGACATGCAATGGTTAATGAAGATGCAAAGAACTGGGTGGCCAAAGATTTAGTTTTATTAAAATATGTGGGTATGAATCCCATAGTAGTGCATGGTGGAGGGCCTGAAATAAATAATGCCATGAAAAAAATGGGTAAAACACCTGAATTTATTCATGGATTAAGGGTTACCGACCAAGAAACACTTGACATTGTAAAAATGGTTTTGATTGGAAAAATAAATGGCGATATTGTATCAAAGTTAGAAAAATATGGTGGAAAGGCAGTGGGTCTTTCTGGAAAGTCCGGTCATCTTATAAAGGCTAAAAAGAAATTACAATATTTATTAAAAGATAGTCAAAAAATAGAAGTTGACTTAGGTATGGTTGGCGAAGTAAGCCATATTGATACCAAGTTAGTAGATTTATTGGTGGAAGAAAATTATATACCAGTTATTTCACCTATTGGGGTAGATGAATACGGCAACGATTTAAATTTAAATGCAGATATTGCCGCAGGAGATATTGCTGGAGCTACTGGTTCAAAAAAATTAATAATGGTTACGGATGTTGACGGAATTATGGAAGATATAAATGACCCTAGTACCCTACACAAAAAAGTAAATGTCGAAAAATTAGAAATGATGATTGAACAAGGTATTATTCAGGGCGGTATGATTCCTAAAATTGAGGCTGCAATAAATGCTTTAAACAAAGGCGTAGATAGTGTTCATATTATAAATGGAAGAATACCTCATGCGATATTATTGGAAATATTTACTGAAACAGGTATTGGAACCATGATTGTTAAATAATCAAAAAATTAAATTTATTTATTTTTCTTTATTTTTTTATTTTGTAGCTATTCTATTTATTTTTTAAATTTTTAAATGTATTAATTACAATATGTAAAAATAACAATTATTAAAAATATATACCTATATAATCCTA
>NZ_JANUCQ010000005.1 GCF_024807035.1 Methanococcus voltae PS | reverse complement strand
CTGTTTGCTAACTGTTTATCGAAGTTACTTCCATATACAATCTTGGAATCTGAAACTGTTCTTCTTAACGATTTAGATTCGATACTATCTGAAGCGTCTATTGTTCTACGTCTATTGTTATTGTTACTTGAAGGTACGTAAGTATCTATTGTAAATGTTGTACTAGTTGAATTACTGTTGTTAGCATTATCAATTGATGTAACGTTTAATAAGTAAGTTCCATCGTTTAATGTTTTTTCTGCTAAGTAATAATCTCCTGTTTTAGTTAATGTAATATTTTCATTGTTTATGTTTGCTATTACTTCTTTTATTCCAGATGTAACTAAACCTTCATAGGAACTAACGTTTATTAAGAATTTATCTGTTTTTAAAGTTCCGTTTGGTGAGTTTATTGTAATGTATGGAGCTGTTGTATCAACTTTAAAGACTGATACTGGAGTTACTGCTTTATTATCCACGTTATCAATAGCATATATTTTTAAAGCGTAATTATTATCCATTAATGTTTTATTTACAATATAGTAACCATCAGTTAGTGTTAAAGTATTATTTTCCCCATTTAACTCCGCCATTACTGATTTAATTCCTGTAGAATCAGTTACTGTAGCGTTTATTGTAATATTTGCTTTATTTTGTAATCCTATTGGAGAATTTAAAGTAACTTTTGGAGCTGTTGTATCAACGCTAAAGGTTATTTCATCTGTTACGCTTTTATTTCCTGCATTATCTTCGGCATAAACTTTTAAACTATATTTATCGTCTGATAAGTTTTTGCTTAAGGTATAATAGCTATTATTGATATTCATTGTAATATTGGTTCCATTTATGTTTGCCATTACTTCTTTTATCCCTATTGCATCTGTCGCAGTTGCATTTATAAATATATCACTTGTATTGTATACTTTATTATTTATTGGATTGTTTATTGTTATTTCAGGCGCCTTTGTATATACAACGACCCATAGTTTTTTAACACTTCTATGACCTAGATTATCAAACGCATAGAATGTGAAAGAGTAATTTCCGTCAAGCATTTCGTTAAATCCGAGATAATAGTAAGTAGGATACTCTGCCATAGTACGATTATAACCGTAAAATTCAGAAACTATTTTATCAACACCGCTTGAATCTACAGCAGTTATATTTACCTTAAAACTATTTTTAGTAAATATTGATTTATTAGCTGGTGAATGTACTGTTATTATTGGACCTGTTGTATCAATATATTTTGCTAAGTAGTCTATGTTACCTTTTGAAATATCGTATATTTCATCACAGAAACCATCGTTGTTAGTATCGGGATGTGTTTCAGAAAAACCTGTTCCTGTTGGAGTTACCCAGGTGTTTCCCCCACCTTTTTCTTTTGTCGTATTCCAATAGTTTAGTCCACAACTTGAAAGTCCTATATTAGCTGTGTTATTAAATATATTGCCTATAATAGTATTATTATTAGCATTAGATAAATAAATACCATTATAATCGTTTGAATTTGCAGTATTATTTATAATGGAGTTATTATTAGAAATTCGTGCATAAATACCATAATAATCGTTTGAATTTGCAGTATTATTTATAATGGAGTTATTATTTGAATTTAATATACGAATACCATTTGAATTGTTAATTATCGTATTATTTATAATTGTGCTATTGTCAACATATTCCACTAAAATACCATACTGAATATTTGAATTTGCGTTATTATCTAAAACTGTGTTAACTCGTGTTTTATAGATGTAAATACCATACTGAATATTTGAATTTGCAGTATTATTTATAATCGTATTATTATTAGAAATTCGTGCATAAATACCATGATAATCGTTTGAATTTGCAGTATTGTTTGTAATAGAGTTATTATCACAATTATCTATACGAATACCACACTGAGTATTTAAACTTGCATTATTATTAATAATGGAGTTATTATTTGAATATAATAAATAAATACCATAATAATCGTTTGAATTTACAGTATTATTGATAAAAATTGCATTATCTACATTTTTTAGGTTAATACCATATTTGTTTGAATTTGCAGTATTATTTATAATATTGATGATGCCAGCTACCAGATACATATGGATACCTGATTCAGTATTTGAATTTATCGTATTATTTATAATAGATATATTTGTTATTTCCGCTAGTAGAATACCATAGTTCTTATTTAAACTTATATTATTATCCATAATTTTAGTATTATATACATGGTATAAATCAATACCACTATCAATATTTGAAACTATGGTATTACTAGTAATAGTTGTATTATCTAGCGTTTGTAGGTCAATACCATATTTATTTAAACTTATGGTATTATTAGTAATAATTAAGCCATTAGAATCGTCACTTGAGTGTATACCATACTCTTTGTTCGAACTTATATTATTATTAATAATGGAGTTATTGTTCGACCCGGTGATTAAATAAATACCATTTACACTATTTGAACTTACATTATTATTAATAATGGAGTTATTATTTGAATTTGATATACGAATACCATTCGAATTGTTAATTATGGTATTATTAATAATTGTAACATTATTAGAATTGCCGATTCCAATACCTCTGCCTACATTAGATATATTAAAGTTTTTTATTGTTACATTATTTGCATTGGATATATCTATTCCGTAATTCACAGTAGTGGTACTACTATCGTTTATAGTAAATCCCTTTCCATCGAGTATTACATCGTTACATTGAATATTTATAACATTACCACTGGAAACCGTTATATTATCTGTTAAATAATATTTACCCGGTGTATTTATTGTATACTGTCCATTTATTGCAGTATCTGCATATGTTGCATTAACAGCCAACATTGTTACCAGTAGTAACATAAAAAATGTTATTTTGTAGTTTTTATACATATTATCCTCCATAATTATTATAAAATTATTTATTTAATTAATTAAATAAATAATTTTTTATTTAACTTTAAATATATCTTAAGTATTAGATATCTAATAATTTAATAAGATTTACATATAACTAATATGTTTGAAAATTAACTTTTTTTTACAAGTAATTATCTTTAATTACATTTTATTTAAAACTAGCAAAAACCCATTATAATTTGAAAATAAATAGTTTGGGAACCTAAACTATTTAATTATGACCTAATTATACTAAATAAATAGAAAAATATTTATTTTATGTAGTTTATAACTTTTATTACACTGAGAGGTGTGTTTGTCATAATAATATTATTGAGTAATATGCGACAAAATCAATAAACTATAATGTATAAATATAGTTATAAAATTACTCTACGTATGACGAGTTTTCAATTAATAGAGGTGTAATATTGAATATAAAATATCAATTAGTTGGTATTTTAATGTTATTATCAATTTTAGGAATGGTCAGTGCTACTATCGACCTTCAAAATCCTATAGATGGTCAATACATTAACGATACTAACGTAACAATAGAGGTACTTACGAACCTTACGGTTCAAAATGCTACCTTAATACTAGATGGGGGGATTCCTCAAAATTTAACGTATAACGCCACCATAAGTGCTTATACGCTAAATTTAACGGATTTAAGTCAAGGTCCCCATAAAATTAACGTTACAATAAATGGTACAACAGCAAACGAAACCGCGAACTTTACATTTATTGTAGATACTATCTATCCGGCAGTTACGGTTACTGCACCAGCTGCAGATATGATAATGCCAAAAGATTTTAACATAACTGCAACAATTACGGAAGATAATGTACAAACTGTTCAGGCAATCATAATCCCTGATGGAGGAATACCTCAAGAACCAGTTAATTTATCAATCGTCGGAAGTGAATATGTAAGTCCAACTATTACGCTAGCAGCGGGTATTTACACGTATGCAATAAACGTAACGGATTTAGCTAATAATACATTTATAACAGCTCCAGTTAACTTCTCAGTTGACGGGGAAGTGCCAGTAGTTACAAATTCATTACCGGATACAGATTATTTGATAAATGAAGATTACAAAATAAACGCAACAGTTACGGATAATGCAGGAATTGCATCAGTTGTAGCGACTGTTAAAAATATAAGTACTGGAACATTCACCGAATATACTTTGAGTAATATCAGTGGAGATTTCTATGAAACAAACTTAATACCTGTAGTAGAAGATGCAGCTCTTAGCTACAACATCACTGCAACAGATATACACGGTAATAAGATTACAACAACGTCAATTAACTATTTTACTGACGTGACAGCCCCAACAATTACTATTAACAGCCCAGCACCTAACGTTCCAACAATGAGTGTACCAATCATAGGCTTAACTCCTTTTGATGTTAGCTTTTCAGTTGATGAAATAGTTGGCATGAGTGAAGCAATAATTGATGGTACGCCAATTACATTAACACCTGTTGGGCAAACATTCACTGGTCCAAGTAATGGACTTATAGAAGGGTTACATGAATTAAATATATCCGTTGAAGACGAAGCAGGTAACATTGCTAATAAATCACTTAACTTTGTGGTAGATACATCAGCACCAGTAATTAGTGAAGTATCACCAGCAAATGACTCTATATTACCAAGTAACATTAAATTAAGTGCACTTGTTACAGATTACAATGTAAGTAATGTTAGCGTACTTATTCATGATATAGTAAAAGATAACTATAACACAGTAAATATGTCTCTTAATGGTACTGGTTACTATGAAACTGAATTACTTCTTTTAGAAGATGGAAATTACAATTTTGTAATAAACGCAACTGACGTTGTAAAAAATACTGCTCTACTTAATGCATCAAACATTACAATAGATGCTACAGGACCTACATTTAGTAATATAATGCCTGTAAATAATTCAATAGTGTCTAGTAACGTGGAAATAAGTGCAACAGTTACTGATTCAACTGGTGTAGGTATAGTTCAAGCATATATTACTCCTAAAGGCGGAATTCCATCTTTGATAAATTTAACATATAATGATACTTTAGGATATTATACAAATAATACTACATTAGCAGGTAATGATTATTCATTCATAATAAACGCAACCGATGTTTTCGGCAAAGGTGCAGCATCTGAATCAATAAATATTACTGTAGATGCAACAGCACCTAAGATATCAGATATTATGCCAGCAAATGGTTCAAAAATACCTTCAAATGTGATAATAACTGCAAATATTACTGATAGCCTTAGTAATATGGGTCAGGTTAATGTAGAAATTATTAACGAAACAGGAAATATAATAATTAAAAGTATGTCATATTCGGACATGTCCAAACTTTATCAAACACCTGACGTAGTATTACCTGAAGGTAATTACCAATTTACAATAAAGGCAAAGGATGATAAAGGAAATGAAAATATTTCTGCACCTGTAAACTTTACTGTAGATATGAGTGCACCTGTAATCACAATCTTTGACCCGATTGAACAGGGTTCAGGAAGCATGGGTGATTCATTTAATGTAACATTCAAATTGGACGAATTAGTAACCATGTACTCTGCAATAATTGATAAAGATACACCAGGTTCAATAAATGTTCCATTAATTAATAATTCAACAACTTACACAGGAGCAGTAATTGGTCTTTCTGACGGTGTACACACACTAAATGTAACTGCTATGGATATCTGTGGAAATACTGCAACAAAAACGATTAGCTTTAATGTGGATGCTACAGCACCTGCAATAAGTGAAGTAAACCCAATAAATAAGTCAATAGTACCTAGTGACTTTGTATTATCTGCAACAGTAACCGAAAGTAATACTATTGATAAAGTTGTAGCAATAATAACTCCAGAAGGAGGAGTTGCTCAAGCACCAATAAATTTAGCATACAATACTACATCAGGAAAATACGAAGTTAGGGTTAATACTTTAACCAGTGGAAAATATTCATTCATATTAGCTGCAAACGATACATCAGGTAACGCTGATATGACATCATTCTACAATATTACTGTAGATGCAACAGCACCTAAAATAAACGTTACAAACCCATTAGAAGGTATGATAACACCTGAAGGGGTTATATTTACAGCAAACATTACAGACGTAAGCAATATAGCTAGCGTTCAAGCAATCGTAACTGGAGCAACCAGTAAAACTGTAAATTTAACATACAATGCAACAACTGAATTATATGAAAACGATAGCGTTTCATTTAACGATGGAGCTCACGCATTTACAATAACTGCAATAGATGCTTTAGGTAATGAAAACGTTTCTGCACCTATAAACTTTGTAGTAGATGCAACAGCACCTAAAATAAACGTTACAAACCCATTAGAAGGTATGAT
Source organism: Methanococcus voltae PS (assembly GCF_024807035.1). NCBI lineage: Archaea > Methanobacteriati > Methanobacteriota > Methanococci > Methanococcales > Methanococcaceae > Methanococcus > Methanococcus voltae. The sequence goes on along the minus strand of NZ_JANUCQ010000005.1, from coordinate 85,221 downwards.
AACACCTGAAGGGGTTATATTTACAGCAAACATTACAGACGTAAGCAATATAGCTAGCGTTCAAGCAATCGTAACTGGAGCAACCAGTAAAACTGTAAATTTAACATACAATGCAACAACTGAATTATATGAAAACGATAGCGTTTCATTTAACGATGGAGCTCACGCATTTACAATAACTGCAATAGATGTTTTAGGTAATGAAAACACTTCTGCACAGGTAAACTTTGTAGTAGATGCAATAGCACCTCAAATTACAAATGCTAAACCTACAACTGATTCAATATTATCTGGAACTTTTAAAATAAACGCAACAGTAACTGATACCAACCTTGATTCAGTAGTGGCATATATGAATGATTCAGAAACACCTATTACATTATCACAAGTTGGTACATCTGATTTATATGAAAATGACTCATTAACTAAAGCAAGTGGTAAATACAACTGTACTATTGTAGCAATGGATAAAGTAGGAAATAACGCAACATTCAGTGCTATAATTACAGTAGATGCAACAGCACCTACTGTGGAAATTAAAAATCCATTAGAAGGTATGGTAACACCTGAAGGGGTTATATTTATAGCAAACGTTACAGATATTAGTGATATAGCTAGCGTTCAAGCAATTGTAACTTCTGGAGCAACCACTAAACCTGTGAATTTAACATACAACACAAGCCTTAAAATGTATGTAAACGACAGCGTTTCATTAAACGAAGGAGCTCACGCATTTACAATAACTGCAATAGATGCTTTAGGTAATGAAAACACTTCTGCACCTGTAAACTTTGTAGTAGATGCAACCGCACCTCAAATTATAAATCCTAAACCTACAAATGATGGCTTTGTAAAAGATACGTTTAAAATAAATGCTACAGTTACGGATGCTAATGTAAGCACAGTTGTAGCAAAACTTAACGATTCAGAAACACCTATTACATTAAACCAGGTGGGAACATCTGATTTCTATGAAAGTAACCCATTAACTAAATCAGTAAGTGGTAAATACAAATATACAATTATTGCAATAGATTCAGTAGGAAATAACGCAACATCAACTGCTACATTCACAGTAGATGCAACAGCACCTGTAGTTGTAAGCACAACACCTAACGCAGGAGTTGTAATACCTAATAACTTTAAAATAGGCGCTACAGTTACAGAAACAAATGTGGATACAGCTATAGCTACACTCACAAAAACAATTGATAGTTCAACCACAGGTATAAGTTTAAGGTTCAATACTACCTCAAGTAAGTATGAAAGTGACATTATTGACGTTTTCCCGACTGGTGACTACACATACACTGTAACTGTAACAGATAAAGCAGGAAACTCCGCTACATCAAATTCAGTTAGCTTTAAATTAGATGTCGATAATCCTGCAATTACAAACGCTAAACCTGGAACTAATTCAATAGTGCCTAGTAAATTTAAAATAAACGCAACAGTAACTGACACCAACCTTGATTCAGTTATAGCGAAACTTAACGATTCAGAAACTGAAATAATATTATCACAAGTTGGTACATCTGATTTATATGAAAATGACTCATTAAATAAAACAACTGGTAAATACAAATACATCATTATAGCTACAGATTTAGCAGGAAATACTGCAAATACAACAGCTACATTCACAGTAGATGCAACAGCACCTGAAATTGTAAGTACAAAACCAAGTGCTGGTGCGACTGTTGGTAGTACAACAAACATACAAGTAAAAGTTAATGAAAATTCAACAGTTAATATATCATTAATAAATTCAACAAATTCATTAAATCCAATTACATTAGATTTAAATGAAGACCCAAATAATGTAAATTTACATACAGGAAGTGTTTCCAATTTAAAAACTGGAGAATACACTTTAAAAATAACTGCAATAGATATATATGGAAATAAATTTAACAACGACGGAATTGTATTTAATGTAAATGCAACACTTCCGGTAGTTGAAATTACAAAACCTACAACTGGTTCATTATTCAATGATTCAACGGCACCTATATTAATAAATGTAACTGGTGAAGAAGGTGCAACAATAAACGCAACAGTTTATAGTAACGTAACTGGTAGTCCTTTAAACGCTATCGAACCTATTGACTTAGTTAAAGACGGCGAAACTACTGACTTCACTGGATATACATCATCAGTTGAATTGCCAGAAGGTAACTATACAGTAATTGCACGTGCTAAAAGCATGTATAATAACACGGCTACTTCATCAGCAGTTCACTTTAAAATAGATTTAACAAATCCTAGCGTTACCGATATTAAACCTATCGAAGGTAAAGTAGTAAATGATGGATTTACAATAAATGCAACAGTAAAAGATGCAAATGGAATTAAAAATGTTATTACAACCATAGTTGCAGAAAATTCAAGCGAAACCATCTTAGCATTGAATCCAGTAGGTGAAACAAATACCTATGAAAGTATTCCTATAGATACCTTAGAAGATGGTACATACACATACACAATAACTGCATACGATAACGCTGGAAACTCCAATACTAGTGATTCAAGTAGTTTCTCAGTGGATACAACAGCACCTACAATTAGTGATGTAAGACCTGTAAAAGGCTACGTTTACATCGATAATGCTGCCATAATCATTAAAGCTACAGTCACTGACGATAACATAGATATAGTTAATGCTACACTCGCAACAGCGGATAAAACACAGGAAAATACTATATCAATGAATAGTATTGGAAATAATATTTATGAAACCAACAAAATGGATGGATTACAAAACGGTACTTACTTATTTACAATAAATGCTAAAGATACATTAGGAAATAAGAAAATATCAGAAGAATATAACTTCTCAGTTAAATTATTAACTAATGATACAGTTAAAAAAGCATTAGAAAACATTAGCATTAGTTCCGATGTTTGGGACGAAATAAATATTAGTAACATAACAACCGAAGAACACGACGGTTACAATATCACATCTCTAGAATTCAGTAACGAATCATTACAAATTCCAGTAATGGAAAATGTTTCGACAAACATCTCATTAGAATTAAAAACGAAACTCCAACAAGCTAATGAAAAAGCTAAAGAGTTAAATGTGAAATTAATGACTTCCACTGAAGCTCAAAACTCATTAAATAAAATTAAAGAGTCTTTAGAGCAGGGAGCATTATTGAAAAATGGATTTAACGTTACAAACGTTACATCAGAAATGACAACAACTTCAAACGTGGTTTCAGCAAACCTTAAATTTATTGCAAAAGATACCGCTAAAAAAGGATATGTAATATTCAGAATACCATTAGGTGACTTTTCATTAAGCAGTATCACCGTTAACAATGGTACAGAAACTACTATAACAACCACCAAATCAAAAATGGGTTGGTATAGAGTAATATCTAACGATAATGGTAAAATATTAGAATTAACATTATTAAAAGACCCTGAAGTTGACATTGAATTGCAAAAAGTATTACCTACTACCTCAAGTCCACGTAGAAGTAGTGGAGGCGGTGGTCACTACACCTCAGATTCAATTACGACAAGTAGCATGATTTCAGGTTCAAAAATAGTTTATGCGAACTTGGATAAAAACTATGCAAAATCATTAAAAAGCTCGGTTACTGCATACTCAAAAGACATTAAAATAGACGGCGATACAATTATCGTTGGTGGTCCTTTGGCAAACGCATTAACAAAAGCATATATGAACCAATTCCCAGTGTCAATTACAAATTCAAACCCTGGAGAAAATAAAGGTGTAATACAAATGATGACTATTAAATCAGAAGGAACTGGTTTAGTAACCGAATACAACGTTGTATTACTTGCAGGTTCAGATAGATTCGGTACACAAGCTGCCGTAGAATACTTTAAATCACTTAGCGAAGTTCCTGAAGAACCTATTTTAGTTCAATGGGTAGATGGAAAAGCTAAAAAGATTAATTAAATAATTAAGAATTAATTCTTAAATTAATTCTTTTTCTTTTTTTTTATTATTTTTTAAAATAGATTTATATTGCAATTTTGATTATTTCTTGTTTTTATCAACAATTATTTAAATTACATACTTGCATATTAATATAATTAAGAATATAGATAATATCATAAATAAATCAAATAAATCAAATAAATAATATATTTTACATAAATAAATACAGAATAATTATTTAACTATTATTTAGAGGTTGAAATATATGGAATGGCTATTATTACCAATAGTAGGGCTAATTATATTATTTATAATTATTAAATCCGTTGTAATCGTTAATCAGTACGAATTGGGTTTAATATTTAGATTAGGAAAAGTAGTAGGAAGTTTAAGACCTGGTGTAAATTTAATAATTCCTTTCATCGATAATGCCATAAAGGTGGATGTGAGAACAAAAGTAATCGATGTACCCCCTCAAGAAATGATTACAAGAGATAACGCGGGAGTTACGACCGATGCGGTTATTTACTATAGAGTTATGGACGTCAATAGGGCAGTTCTTGAAGTTCAAAACTATCAATACGCAATAGTAAATTTGGCACAAACGACACTTAGGGCAATTATCGGAAGTCTTGAATTGGATGAAGTTTTAAACAAAAGGGAATACATAAATAATAAACTTTTAGAATCACTCGACAAAGATACCGACAGTTGGGGGGTAAAAGTTGAAAAAGTAGAGCTTAGAGAAATTGACCCCCCTACGGATATCAAAAATGCAATGACTCAACAAATGAAGGCTGAAAGGCTTAAAAGAGCTGCAATTTTGGAAGCTGAAGGGGAAAAGCAAAGTAAAATCCTTAGGGCGCAAGGTACTGCAGAAAGTATTAGAATTGAAGCTGAGGGGCAGGCTAAAGCAATAAAAACAGTTGCAGAAGCGGCACAAATGTACTTTAAAGGTGAAGCACAAGTTTATAAATCACTTGACGTTGCAAATAGCGTTTTAAAAGAAAATTCAAAATATATAATATCTGAAAATATAATGGACATTGCCAAAAACTTTTTGAATTCAAAAAAGAATTAAATGAATAATTAATTAAATACTACAATAATATAATTTCTTTTTTTATTTTTTTAAATTAGAATTTATTATAATATACGGCGTCTACCACGTCGCTCTTGCTCATACAATATAGGTTTTACTTCAGTATCGTAATTTTTAGGTTTCTCCGATTTAACCGCAAAAAACCATTTGATTGATTTATAAAGTATATTATCTTTTAAATTCATATCTCCACCCAAAATTTAAAATAAATTATATTATTTAATATTTATTCTTTTCATTGTATTTAACATAACCTTTATGAATCCCTTCGCTTAATTCCCGAGCTAATTCTTTTAATTTATAAATAGTTTCATTAGAATCCCCGTATTCCTTAATAATATCTACAAAAGCACTCCCTACAATAACACCGTCAGCACCATTTTCAATTATTTTTTCAGCATGTTCACCGTTTGAAATTCCAAAACCTACATACAGCTTATTTTTATCGCAAAGATTTTTTGCACGAGCTATAAATTCAAAAGTCATCTTTTCAAATGAACCCCTAGCTCCAGTAATACCAAATGTCGAAATTACGTATAAAAACAGTGTACTAGCCTCATCAGAATACATCAACCTCTCATCAGGTGTATTTGGGGCTACAAGGAATACTGTTCCCATATCATGCTTTTTACATATTGCCCTATACTGTTCTGCTTCATCTAGGGGTAAATCTACAATTATAAGCCCATTTGCCCCTGCTTCTTTTGCTTGAATTACAAAATTTTCAATACCTCTTTTATATATTGGATTGTAATACGTCATAAGTACAACTGGCGTATCTGAAAATTTCCTAAATTCCCGTAATACGTCAAAAGATTGATGTATTTTATAACCATTTGATAAGGAACGTACATTTGCCTCTTGAATAGTTGAACCATCTGCTATCGGGTCACTAAATGGTATACCTAGTTCTATAACTCCGCAATATTCGTCTAGTGCATTCATAAATTTTAGTGTAGCTTCAATATTTGGGTCCCCTGATACTAAAAAACTAACTAAAATTGGTTTTTCTTTTTTCAAATCTTTTTTTAAGTCATTTTTCAAATCTTTTTCTAAATTTTCTAAGTTTTTCATTTAAATTCCTCGATATTTTAATTAATTTTAATTAATTTTAACAACCCAATTTATGTACTGCATTTATTACTGTGTTTAAATCTTTATCCCCACGTCCTGAAAGGTTTATTACCATTATATCGTCCTTATCCATATTTCCTGCATTTTCAATGGCATAAGCAATCGCGTGAGACGATTCTAGAGCCGGGATAATTCCTTCGGTTCTCGTAAGTTCCATAAATGCTTTTAAGGCCTGTTTATCAGTTGCTGAAGCATACTGCACACGCCCAAGGTTATGTAAATAAGCATGCTCTGGACCTATCCCTGGGTAATCCAATCCGGCAGAAATACTATAAGCTTCTTCTATTTGTCCATCCTCGTCTTGTAAGAAATACGAAAGCATACCGTGAAGTACCCCTTTTTCACCTTTAGTTATGGATGCACCGTGAAGGCTAGTGTTAAGCCCCTTACCTGCAGCCTCTATTCCTATCATTTTAACATTTTTGGCATCATCATTGCCAGTACTGATATTATTACTTAAAAATGGATGAAATAAACCCATTGCATTGCTACCCCCTCCAATACAGGCAACTAAATAATCAGGAAGTCTTTCTTCCTGCTCCATTATTTGTTTTTTAACTTCTTTCCCAATTACTGACTGAAAATCTCTCACCATAGTTGGGAATGGGTGTGGACCCATCACAGTGCCAAGTAAATAGTGAGTATTTTCAAAAGTAGCAGTCCAATTTCTCATAGCTTCATTTACAGCGTCTTTTAAAACTTTGGAACCTGTATCGACTGGCGTAACTTTTGCACCCAATAATTTCATACGTGCTACGTTAGGTTGTTGTCGTTCTGTATCTACCCTACCCATAAAAATCTCTGTTTCGAGACCAAAAAGTGCTCCTGCCATAGACGTGCCAACACCATGTTGACCCGCACCCGTCTCAGCAATTATTCTTGTTTTACCCATTTTTTTAGCAAGAAGTGCTTGACCAATAGTGTTATTGGTTTTATGGGCACCACCATGCAATAAGTCCTCTCTTTTTAGGTAGATTTTGGCACCACCAAGTTTTTCAGTCAAGTTTTTTGCATAATATAGGGGAGTTTCACGTCCTGCATAATGTTTTAAATAGTATGCAAGCTCATTTTGAAAGTCTTCGTCATCTTTTAACTCTTTATAGGCTTCTTTAAGCTCTTCAACAGCCGGTTTTAAAACTTCAGGTATATATTGACCCCCAAATTCCCCAAAATATCCATTTTTGTCACATTTTGTATTACATTTCATAATTTCACCTTAATTTTACATATACTGTATTTAGTCATAATTTAATAACCTATAATTTTTAATTAGTTAAAATTCGATTAATTCTAATTAATTCTAATTAAATCAAATTATGACAAATCTTTTTTATTAATAATTCGTTTTTTCTGTTGTTTAACTCAACGCCACTAGAAACATCAATTCCAACGGGTTTTACGGAATTTACAATTTTTCTCACGTTTTCAAAAGTTATACCGCCTGCAAGTACGACATCAAATTTTTTGGAGATAATTTCGCTAACTCTATGGTCATGAGTTTTCCCGCAACCCTTACCTGTATCCAATAGTATTTTATCAATATTGTCGATATTATATTCCTTAATTTTATCAATAAGTTGTTCAGCGTCTTTTTCAGGGTTTAAACTTCGTTCGGAGACTTTAAATGACTTCATTATAAAGCAATCATATTCATTTTTGATATGTTCCACATTTTTGGAAGCCAAATCAGAATGAATTTGAACATATGGCTTAAAATTTGAATTTTTTGAAGTTGATTCAATTATTGATTTCCAAATTTCCAAATTTTTGGATGTAGATACTGTGAAAACTGGAATTTTAGAATTAGTAACGATATTCTCCGCAGTTTTCAAATCTATCTTCCGTTTTGATTCGCATTCTACTATAACACCGGTAGCATTTGCGTATTTCTCAACAATTCTTAATTCATCTAAAGTTTTTATTCCGCAAATTTTTAAAAACATTTTTTCACATCGTTATATTATTTCCTCTATTTTTTAGATTATTTACTAAATTTAGGGGATTTATAAAATTTTGAAATCTCTACAAAGTTTTTAATAATTTTTAAACCTTCTTTTTTCTCAAATTCTGTTAAAATACTCTCCGGATGAAATTGAACACCAAATATTGGTTTTGAATTGTGCCTTATCCCCATTATAACTCCATCGTCACTAGTGGCTGAAATATGGAAGTTTTCGGGCATTTTTAAGACCGAAAATGAATGATACCGACCTGCTTTAAATGGTAATTTGACGTCTTTGAAAATTCCTTTACAATCGTGTTTTATGTAGCTTGATTTACCGTGAACCGGTGGAATTTTACCTATTTTCCCGCCAAAGACGTTTGCAATCGTTTGGTGACCTAGGCAGACGCCTAAAATCGGAATATCCACCTCTAGAATAATTTCAGGGCAATTTTGAACATCTTTATCATTTTCAGGACTTCCGGGTCCAGGAGATATAATAATACCATCAGGTTTTAGATTTAGCAACTTTTCAACGTCAATGGTGTTTGGAACTACTTTTATTTCATCGTATAATGACGCATAGTCCGCCAAATTCCATACAAACGAATCTTTATTATCGATTATTACTATCATACATCTTCACCTTTACTATCATTCAAATGACTTATTGCTAGATTTAACGCCTAAAGCTTTCATCATAGCCCGCATTTTTCTTTCTGTTTCATAATACTCTTTTTCAGGTATTGAATCGGCTACAATACCCGCACCTGCCCTAACGCTACAAATACCGTTTTTTTCAATCTCCGTCATCCTGATTCCTATCGCTAAATCAGCATTTCCACTATTTGAGAAGTAACCTACCGCACCACCATAGACTTTTCGCCTTGATTTTTCTATTTTATCGATTATTTCCATCGCTCTAAATTTGGGGGCTCCTGTAAGTGTACCTGCGGGGAATGTAGCTTCTATCGCATCAAACATATTGAAATTATGTTTTTCATCCAAAATTCCACTAATTTCACTCTCGATATGTTGAACGTGGCTGTATTTTACAACATCGAAAAACTTGTCAAGAGTCACACTTCCAGGCTTGCAAACCTTTCTAACGTCGTTTCTAGCAAGGTCTACGAGCATCATGTGTTCGGCTTGTTCTTTTTCGTCATTCAATAGCTCTTTTGCAAATTTTTCCGTTTCTAATATGTTTTTACCAATTGGGGCAGTTCCTGCAATTGGATTTACTTTTAAAATGTTATTCTGTACCGATGCCATAGTTTCAGGTGATGCCCCCACTATTTTTTTGTCAAATTCAAGTAAGAACATATACGGGCTTGGATTAATTTCTCTTAAATTTTTATACAATTCAAACGCAGAATACTCGCTTTTTAAATAATATTCTCTAGAAGGTACTATTTGGAATAAATCACCCTCAAATATATGTTCTTTTGCTTTTTCTACCATTTTAACATAATCTTCAAAATTTGCATCGCAACCGACTATTTCAACATTTTTAGATTTAGTGTTATTTTTATTATTTTTATTATTTTTTTGACATTTATCTTTAATTTCAAGTTTTTTGGCTTTTTCAACAATTTTTTTAGCTTCTTTTATCTCATCAATTGAATTATTTTTTTCAGAATAAAAATAAAATTTCTTTAATCGGTGGTCGTAAACATAAATATTTCCATAGTATCCAAATACAGATGGTTCTTCTATTTTTCCACCAATATAGTTGTGTATGCAATCGTAAGCCATATATCCCAGATAACCACCCGTAAATCGGTCATCAGTATGTTTTAAACCATTATTATTATAATTATTATAATTATTATAATTATTAATGCCGACATTATCTGAAATTTCTTTTAACGATTTAAACGGATTACTCTCTTTTGAAATTGTTTCATTATCCATTTTGGTTTTATTTTTTATTCTCAACATATATTCTGGGTTATATGAAATGTACGTATATCTTGCGTTTGTTTTACCTTTAGAGCGTGATTCAAGCATTACAGGATATTTACCTTCGTTTCGTATAACTTCATAGAGTTTCAAAGGGTTTACATAGTCTAATTTAATTTTCATAATTATTCACCCCTTTGATTCACAATTTCATCAATTTCATCATGTTTATTTAATTTATTAATTTTATTTATTTTATTTATTTTTTGGATTTCTTCGATTTTTTTCAAAACCAATCTTGAATCAATCACTTCTTTTGCAATTTCTATGCCCTCTAAGAAATTAGATGCAATTTTACAAGCGTATAAACCCGCTGAAGCATTCATAAGTATAAAATTCCTATCTTCATTTATTTTTCCTGAAAATACATTTTTTAAACGTTTTGCACTTTCTTCAGGACTATTGCAGGGAATTATTTTCGAATTTTCAAGCCCAAAATCTTTGGGATTTACGATATAACTTTTGAATTCATCTTCAAAATTTTTGTTAGTAATTTTATTATATTCCACGATTTTAGAATTTCCATTTGGATTTAGTTCGTCTAGAGTGTAATTTTTTCCGCAACTTTTCCCGTAACCATTTACAACCAGCGCTCTTTCCACGTTCTGTAAGTTAGGCAATGCTTTTGCAACTTTATCACACAACGCAATAGAATTTACCCCAATTATTTGATATTTCGGACTAGCAGGATTTGCTAAAGGTCCTAATACATTGAATATCGTTTTAAACTTCAATTCATTCCTTACGGGCATTATTTTTTTAAGAGCCGGATGATATTTTTGAGCGTGCAAGAACGTAAAATTGGTTTTTTCCATTAAAAATTCTGCTTCTTCTACGGTTTCAGGAATTTTACAATTTAAAGCTTCATATACATTTGCAGAACCACTTTTTGAAGTTATTGATACATTACCGTGTTTTGCAACCTTTGTAAAGCAGGACAGTATCAAAGAAACCGCCGTACTAACATTTATGGTTTTTGAGCCATCGCCACCTGTTCCACAAGTGTCTACAACGTTCCCTAAATTCATAGTTATTGCATTATCACGCATTGCCTTTGCAAAGCCTGCAATTTCCTCCGAAGTAATGCCTTTCATTTGTAGAGCGGTTAAATAGGCTCCTATTTTAATTTCATTTTCATCTAGTAATATTCCAAAAAGTTTGTAAGCTTCTTCAAATGTCAAATCGTTTTTTTCAAGAATTTTATTCATAAATTCTTTACTGATTATTTCAATTTCAGTCATAGTTTTCCCCTACAAAGCTTTTAACAAATTCTTTCTGTATTTCAAAGTCTGCTTTCATAAATGACGTACCGACAAGTACCGCGTCAGTATACATTAAGGCAATGTTTAAATCGTTTAAATTAGAAATTCCGCTTTCACTAACTAGTATTCTATCCTTAGGTATTAAATTAGCTAATTTTTCAGTTAATGATACCGTTCCGTCGTCAAGTTCTAATTTACATATATCCCTGTTGTTTATACCAATCATGGAAGTTTTTGTATTTTTCGCAATTTCTATTTCTTGCTCATTGTGTACCTCGACGAGAGTATCTAAACCGCAACTATTTGCATAATCCACAAATTCGGCTGTTTCTTCGCCCAATATTCTTGGAATTAATAGAACCGTGCTGGCTTCTGCTTCTGCGGTTTTTTCAATTTCAGCTTTTTTAGTGATAAAATCCTTTCTAAGTACTGGAAGTTCTGTATTTTTACAAATTTCCTTAAATACGTCAAAATCTCCGTTGAAGTATTGTTTATCGGTGATATACGAAATTCCAACGACTCCCGCTTCTTCGTATATCTTTAATATGTCTAATTCATTTCTTTGTTTTAGTAAATCACCATATTTTGGAGAATGAACTTTAATTTCAGCGATTACTGCATTTTTATTCGTTTTATTCGTTTTATTGCAATTTTTTATGGCATTCGCCTGTCTTTTAAAATTTATCATAATAATCAGCCTTAATTTTTGGTTAAATTTATAAATCTAAATATATTAATTGTATCAAATATTTGCATAAAATAGTAATTAAATATATATAAATTTAAATGGTCAAATATATGGATATAACCATTACAAAATTTATAAATTTTTAGATAACTACTGCAAAATACAATTAACTTACAATTACCGTTATCGAACTATAGCGTTCGCTAACAAATTACACAGCGATTAGTGCCACCACTGGAATAAAACAACAATTTCTGAATTTAAACTATTTATATTATTTATATTATCATTCAGGTCATTTGCATTCATATTTCGGAAATTATCCATACCCGAGATTTTCGTTATAGGGTTCATTTTAAACACCATTGATTTTTATCATATTTTTATTAATATTTAACTATAGAAATCTTATAATATATATACATTATTGTAGATATATTAATACAAGACTAAATATTAATAGCTACTGTATAATTACGATTTTAACGATATTACAAGGTGTAATTATGGTCAATCAATTTCCTCACTATCCCGCGGTAGCTTTGTGTCAAAAACATCTTGGAAGTGCTCATGTGGAGAGCCATATGCTTTTAGGCTCTTTAAAACGTAAAAGGCAGATAACAAAGCACGTAGAGTATGACCAGGTTGAAGTTGACACCATAAAGGAACGGCATGACGAAATAGCAAAAGAAATGATTAGTAGGGGTTACAACCATAAGTCAGATTTAGAAGATGTATCGCCTCATATAAAACACTTGCCAAAAGATATTTTGCAGAAAAAAGCAAACCGTGGAAACGTTATACACTATTTGCTCTATGTAAAACACTGTCCCGAGTGTAGGAAAAGATTTGCTATTTACCTTAGACGATTAATCGAATTAGGTTACTAATTAAATAAAAATACTAATAAAAATAATAAAAATAATAAAAATAAAAATAAAAATAATTATTTTTTGAAATTTTACAAATTAATAGGAAGGAGTATTAATTTTAATATTAATAAATTAATAAATTAAATAATAAATTAATTAATAATTAGAATGAATCTTTAAAAGCTCCTTCAATTTGACTGTAAATTTGCCCTGTTTTAAAGTGAGATTGCTCAAGAGCTCCACTCGGACAACCTGCCGCACAAGTACCGCAACCTTTACAAAGTGCAGAAATTACTTCTACAGCCATTTTACCGTCTTTTTCAACAAATCTTGGTGCACCGTAAGGGCATTGTTGTACACAAATACCACAAGCTCCACAAACTTCACTATCGATGGTTACAACGATAGGTTCGATTTGAACTTCTCCCTGAGCTAGTGGGATTGAAGCTCTCGAAGCAGCCGCTGAACCTTGTGCAACTGACGCGGGAATATCTTTAGGACCTTGACAAGCACCCGCTAGGTAAACACCGTCTGTTGCAGTATCTACAGGTCTTAATTTAGGGTGTGCTTCCAAGAAGAATCTGTCCGCACTTCTTGAAATGCCAAGTAATTTTTGGATGTCATCCGCACTTTCTGAAGGCACCATACCAACTGAGAGGACTACTAAATCGTACTCTTTTTCTGATATTTCACCTAAAAGTGTATCTTCAGCCCTAATCATTGGATTATCGCTACCAACTTCTTGGAATACTTGAGCAGGTCTTCCCCTAATAAATTGAATACCATATTGTTTTGCACTTCTTTCGTAGAATTCTTCGTATGCTTTACCGAATGCCCTTATATCCATGTAGTAGATATCGATATCGGTTTCAGGTGATTTTTCTTTGATTAATTGTGAGTTTTTCATTGCATACATACAACAAACGTTTGAACAGTATCTGTGACCTGTTTTAGCATCCCTTGAACCAACACATTGAATAAATGCGATTCTTTTTGGTTTTTGACCATCGCTAGGTCTAATTACCTTACCCATTGTAGGGCCGGACGCATTAATCATTCTTTCCAATTCCATCGCTGTCACAACGTTAGGGTAAACACCGTAACCGTATTCTTCTTTTTCAGTTGGGTCGTATGGGTCGTAACCTGTAGCATTAATAATTGAGCCTACTTCAGCTTCAATGATTTCTGGTTTTTGATTATAATCAATTGCTTGAGGGCCACAAACTCTTGAACAAAGACCACAATCTATACAGTGTTCCATATCAATGGTATATTTTGCAGGCACCGCTTGTGGGAATGGTTGGTAAATTGCCTTTCTCATTCCAAGCCCCATATCAAATTCGTTTGGAACGCTAATAGGACATACTTCGGCACAAGAACCGCAACCAGTACATTTTTCTTCGCTTAAGTATCTTGGCTTTTTCTCAATTTTCACTGTGAAGTTACCGATATAACCTTTTACTTCTTTTACTTCAGAGTACGAGTACAATTTGATGTTAGGGTGTTTTGCAACATCCACCATCTTAGGAGCAAGGATACAAATTGAACAATCGTTTGTAGGGAATGTTTTATCGAGTTGCGCCATTCTACCCCCAACTGATGGGGTTTTTTCTACAACAATTGTTTCAAAACCTGCGTCACCTAAATCAAGAGCTGCCTGGATACCTGCAACTCCTGCACCGATAACTAGTGCTCTTTTAGTCACTGGTACATTAAGATAGTCCAATGGCTCTAAGCCTCTTGATTTCGCTACTGCCATTCTTACAAGGTCGTTCGCTTTTTCGGTAGCTTTTTCTTTATCTTTCATATGAACCCATGAACAGTGTTCTCTAATGTTAGCGAACTCAAATAAAAATGGGTTTAAACCAGCTTCTGCAACACATCTTCTAAAGGTAGGTTCGTGAAGTCTTGGTGAGCAAGCTGCTACAATAACTCTATTTAACCCTAATTCTTTGATATCTTTTTTAATCATTTCTTGTCCAGGGTCTGCACACATATACTTGTAGTCTCTTGCAATTACTACGTTTTCGAGTCCTTCGGCAGTTTTAGCTACGTTTTCGCAGTCTACAACTCCGCCTATGTTAACACCGCAATGGCAAACATAAACTCCAATTCTTGGTTCTTCCATAATATCACCGATATTTTGGCTATATAATTAATTTTAATGGTTATTTTTACTTATTTTTACTTATTTTATAATTATTTTATAATTATTTTATACTTATTTTTAATTTAAAGATAGGAATGGTAATATCTTAAGTTAATTTGGTATTTTTTAATATAATATCTTAATTTTACATATTAAATATACTAATAAATATATTAATTTTCCTAATACCTACATTTATCAAAAAAATTATTTTAATGATAAAGCGTTCTTTTTGGTTTTGTCACAAGCGTCTATACATTTAAGACACATTACACAAAATCCTTTGAGTTTATACTCTTCATTTAATTTTAATACGTTTTGTGGACAGATTTCAACACAAGCACCGCAACTATCACAGAGACTCGGTGTAAATTCAATCCTATCGTATTCTTTTTCATTGTGTACAATTTTTCCCATTTGCAAAGCTTCTGTTGGGCATGCAGATACGCAAGTTCCACATAAATCGCACATTTTAAATTCGTTTGCTCTTTCAGTTTTAGCTCTAGAAGGTAATTCAAGACCTTTTGGGTTTACAACCATTATAGCATCATTTGGGCATTTTATCGCACAAGGACCACAATATTCACATTTCTCTCTGTCCCAACTGATACCATTTGTTCCGCCACATGAATTAGCTGAATTACAGCAATTACACATATTTTCTGAATTTAAATTATTCATAAACATCCCCTATTATGTAAATGTATTATTCAATTCTTATTATACGGTTCTTATTATAATTTTATCCAAATCAAGGATTAATTACAATGTTTTAATTAATTTTCCGCCCTGGCAAACGTCCATGGATAACATTTTAGGTTCTTCACCGATGGTATGTGTTGCACAGGATAAACAAGGGTCGTAAGCTCTAATAACCATTTCCATGTGGTTTAAAATGTGAGGTTTTGCATCTTCCGGTGTTTTAATGTATTTTTCAGCAACTTTTTGAACTCCAATGTCCATAGCAGGGTTATTTTGAACGGTAGCTACAACTAAATTAGTGTCGTTAATAATTCCTCTATCGTCGGTTTTAAAGTGGTGTATTAATGTACCTCTAGGAGCTTCAACACAGCCAACACCTTCACCAGTAATATTTTTAGGGTCAACTTCAGCTCTAACGTCTGTATCAACGATTTTATCGTCTTCTAAGAATTTTCTTATTAATTCTGAGCTTGACAATAATTCGATTAATCTCGCGTAGTGGAATAACATAGGTTGATGTGCAGGTTTTCCATAGGTTTTAACAAATTCTTCATAGTATTTTTGAGCGATTGGCGTAGGCATTTTGTCGCATACATTCAATCTTGAAAGTGTGTTAACTCTATAAGCGCCTTTTCCTTCCCCTTCTCCTTTTTCAGTTAAGTAAGGGAATTTTAAGTATGAATAAGGTCTTACTCCTTCAGTAATATAGTTTGCATACTCTGCAGGGTCGAATTCGTATTCAATTTTACCTTCTGAGTTTACAACTCTAATATTTCCTTCGTAAATATCCTGAGCGCCATTATTTACTAAACCCATGTGGTATGATTCAAAATAGCCAAGATTCATTAAATCTTTTTCTTTTAAGTTTTCAACCATTTCTTTTCCGACATTCAATGTTCTTTCAGCTGTTTCAACAAGATTATCAGATAATGTTAAAAGTTCGTCTCTTTCTTCTTCAGTTAAAGGTTTTGACTGTCCGCCTACTATCGCGGTTACAGGGTGGATTGCCCTACCGCCCACTTTTTGGACAATAGTTTGACCTACTTTTCTCATTGCGATTGAATCCTTTATCATATCCATATTTTCCCCAGCAACGCCTAAAAGGTTTCTTTTTAAAGCGTCATCTGTAGTTGGGAACATTAAATCTGGAGAAGCAAGCATACCAAAGTGTAAAGCGTGGCTGTGCACGTTTGAAGCTTGTTGCATTAAATTTCTGAGCATATTTGCTGTTTCAGGTATTTTTACACCGAATACATTGTCAACCGCTTTAGCACTTGCTAAATGGTGTGAAACTTGACAAATTCCGCAAATTCTTGGGGTAAATATTGGTGCATCTTCGATATATCGTCCTTCTAGGAATTTTTCAAATCCTCTAACTTCCACAACGTGAAAATTGACTTTATCGAGCTTTCCGCTGTCATCAAATGATAACGTAACCTTACCGTGTCCTTCAACCCGAGTAACAGGTTCTATTGACAATTTAGTCATTATATCACCATATACGATAATCCATAATTTTTAATTTTAAACTATTGGTTTTATTCTAATTTATTCTAATTTATTCTAATTTATTTTAATTTTAAAGTACATTAACATTATTTTATAGTCATTCTATAGTCAAATAATATAATTGTCTAATATATTCAATTTATTTTAATTAAATTTTCCATATTATCATTTAAATTTTGTTTATACGCCTTAATATTATGTTTTTAAATTATTTTTTATTTCTATCGTTTTTTACAGGAATTAACGCACTAGGAAGTGTAAATTTGTAGAAACTACCTACTTTATCAATTATTTTGTTCGGAAGCTCTTTAGGGTTCATTTCCTTATCATCGTCAACTTTATAGTCAGAAGCTAATGCAGATATCATTTTAGCACCTTGGTCTACAACTTTATCGGTTGGACCGTAGCAACCCGTACATGGAACGCCCGCACTAGGGCACAAAGCACCGCAAGAAGCTCTTGTAGCAACACCCATGCAAACGTAACCTTGTTCAAGTAAACATTTTTTAGGGTCGATTTCGCCTTCATAATTTCTCTTAAGCTCGCCTACAACAACCCCTTCGCTACTTTTTTCTCTAGGGCACACTTCGCACATGTTTTTATTTGATAATTCAGGTTCTTTGCCTTCTAAAAGTGCAGTTAATACACTAGCGATTAACTCTGGTTTAGGAGGGCATCCTGGAAGTATGTAATCCACATCGATAACTTGTGAGAGGGGTGTTACTCTCGAAGTTAATGCAGGTACTTCTTCGCTTGGAATGATACCTTCGTCATTTTTCGTAGTTATTGTTGTTTTGTACGCTTTTTCTAATAACTCTTCGTTTGAATAGAGGTTACCCATACCTGGGATACCGCCGTAAACTGCGCAAGTACCAAAAGCAATTACAACTTTCGCTTTTTTTCTCATTTCTTTTGCAATATGAAGGTTTTCTTCGTTTCTAACTCCACCTTCGATTAATGCAACATCTATGTCGTCAGGTATTTCTTTAACATCCATTAAAACAGGGCTATGAATCAGTTCGACTTGCTCTAAAATGCCTAATAAGTCTTCATGTAAATCTAAAAGACTAATGTGGCAACCAGAACAACATCCAAGCCATGTAGTAGCTATTTTAACCATGAAACCACCGTATGTATTAGTTCAGTATTATTTCCGTATTAATTCATTATTAATTCATTATTAATTCATTATTGTATTTATTTTAAATCAAATCGGTTTTTTAGTAATATTTCATTGTTATTCGTCTATTTTACCCGTATTTTCTTTTAAAGTACAAGGACCCATAGCTTTTATTTTATCGTAAATATCATTCATTGCAATTTGGAATTTTTCACCTTCTGAAGCTGAAATCCATTCGTGCATGACTCTTTCTTTTTCAATACCAAGTTCATCGAGCATATCGTAGAGCATCATAACTCTTCTTTGCCATTTGTAGTTACCTGCATCGTAGTGACAGTCTCCAAGGTGGCAACCACCGATGAATACACCATCTGCGCCTTCTTTAAATGCTTTTAGTATGAATGACGGTTCGATTCTGCCAGAGCACATCACCCTAATAATTCTGATGCTTGGAGGATATTGCATTCTCCCAACACCTGCTGTATCTGCACCACCATAGGTACACCAGTTACAACAAAAACCGACAATTTTCGGTTCCCAGTTTTCAGCCACATTTTCACCTCATTAGATAATCTAATATAGTCAATAGGTATTCTAATTTCTCATATGTCTATAATGCTAACTAATATATATAATACAATTTTTAAATCGAAATCAAAAGGTTTATATAGAAAATTTTAAAGACATTATATTGAATTATTAATATGGTTAATAATATTTCTAATATCTATTAAATAAAGAAATACCATATTAGATTTTTTAATATATATTTAAATGTTTACTGATATGTGAATTGTTTATTTTAAATTACAAAATAAAAACTAAACATCTATATAAACACATAATTGACTAATTTGTGACTTTTAAATAAAAATATCTGTAAAAAATTCTTAATAACTTAAACTACCGATAAATACTAGTTAAATTAAAATATAATAAACTAAAATGACTAATGACTAATGACTAAATAAAATACTAATTGTGGCTTAACAAATAGGTGATTTAATGGGAAAAACTGTTGAAATTAACCCAACAACCAGACACGAAGGTCATACGAAACTTGTTTTGAAAGTAGATGACGATGGAATCGTAGAAAAAGGTAACTATTTAAGTGTAACGCCAGTAAGGGGCTTTGAAAAGTTTTTAGTAGGCAAACCAGCGGAATTTGCACCTATCGCAGTTTCAAGATTTTGTGGTATTTGTCCTATTGCACACGCTACGTCAGCCGTGGAAGCAATTGAGGATGCTTGTGGTATTGTACCCCCAAAAGATGGATTATTATTAAGAGAATTAACAGGACTCGGCAACAAAATGCACTCACACCCACTACACGAGTTTTTAATTGCTCCTGATTTCATACCTGAAAAGGATAGAGTTGAATATATCACAAGAATTCAGCAGATGAGAAAAACCGGGCAATATATTGTTGATACAATCGGTGGGGAAGCAATCCACGCTCCAAACATCAAGGTTGGAGGTATGTTAAAAAGTATTACCCCCTCAGCAGCTTCAAAAATATATTACAAATGTAAGGAATTTGAAAAATTAGCAAAAGAACAGGTCGAATATTTAATTCCTATTTTTGAAAATAGAACCTTAGTTGACGGAACGGAAATTCCTGAAAAATTAGGGTACCACGACTTTGGATATTTAGCTACAGACTCTACTTACGGCAATAGGGAAAACATAGAGCAGAAAAAAGTACACGAATATACTCCATACGACGTATACGAAAAAGAAGTAGCAGTACAAGCTTGTACAACTATTCCAAGATATAACGGTCGATTAATGGAAGTAGGGCCACGTGCAAGATTTGCTAAATTCCACGATTTCAAGGAAAAAGGTGCGATGGCAATACATATTGCAAGAGCTTACGAAAACGTCATACACGTAAAAAGAGCAATGGAAATAATCGAAGAATTAAACGTTGACGGTTTAACAAGAGCAAAAGACCCTATTTTAGGAGATGGTGAAAAATTAGGGCTTGGAGTTCACGAAGCAGCTAGAGGTCACAACACGCACCAAGCTTCAATCGACGAGAAAGGTAGGATTACATATTACAACGCAATTGTAGCAACTACATGGAATATCCCATTAATCGGTAAAGCGGTAGAAGGTACGCACTATAAATTCGCTGAACACGTTGTAAGAGCCTATGACCCATGTGTTTCCTGTGCAACGCACATGATATCCTTAGATTATGATAATAAAGTTGTAAACGAGAAATATTTCAAATAAAATACTTCAAATAAAAATAAAATTCTTAAAACTAACGTTAATAGAATAAAAATTATATACTACCGAACTAAAAAAAATGGTGAATTATGCCAGGATACTTAAATAAAGAAATATTAGTACTTGGATGTGGTAACATCCTTTTTGGGGACGATGGATTTGGATACCATATGATAAAAAGGTTAAATGAATTAAAAGAACAATATCCTATCTTAAATTCCGAAAAAATACAACTCATTGATGCAGGTACGGGAGCTTCTCACTTTATTTTATCATTAATAGATGGAGAAACCCCATTAAAAAAGATTGTAATTGCAGATATTATTGACTATGGTTTAGAACCAGGAACCTTGAAAAAACTATGTGTCGAAGACATACCAAATCTTCCTAAATATCACGTTGACGCTCATGATATGCCACTTGCAGGTATGTTAAGGGAAATTAACGATGATTATGGGATTGAGATTGTAGTTATCGGATGTCAGCAAAAACGAGTTACAGCACCGGATATATTACTTGAATTATCGGAAGAAGTAACCAATTCAATCGATGATGCAGTTAAAATGGTAGTTGATGAATTAAATTAAATTATATTAAAATAACATGAATAATTTGAATAATTTGAATAAATAAATAAACTATAAATTGGCTATTAATGAATTAATAAATTAATTTAACTAAGTTTTAGAATAAATAAAATGAATTATATCGATAATGGTGATATAGTGGTAAAAATTGCCCATATACACATGAGTGGTTGTACAGGATGTTTGATATCCCTTACAGATACCTATGAAAAATTACTTGATATTTTAGGGTCTGTTGAGTTAGTTTATGCTTTAACGTTGGCTGACGAAAAAACAGAAATCACAGAAACCGATGACAAAATATTAATCGAAAGAAAAATACCTGAAGGTATTGATATAGCACTAGTTGAAGGTAGTGTGTGTTTAGACGACCATCACTCAATGGATGACATATTAACGACCCGTAAGAACTCAAAAATCGTTGTAGCACTTGGAGCTTGTGCAGCTTCTGGTGGAGTTACTCGATTTGCTAGAGGCGGTCAGATGTCACAACCTAGTCACGCCTCATTTGTACCGATTGGCGACGTGATTAAAGTAGATTTAGCACTTCCAGGGTGCCCTCCTTCCACAGAATCAATTGTAAAATTGCTTACAGCGGCTTTAGAAGGAGACATGGAATATTTAGAACCATTTGCAGAAATTGCCAAATATGGAAAAGACGCTTGTGGATGCGATGTAATTAAAGAAGTTATTAATAAATCGCTCTGTATGGGTTGCGGAACTTGTGCGGCAGCTTGTCAAGTTAACGCAATAGACATGGTCGAAGGAAAACCAAACATTAACTCGGAATTCTGTATAAAATGTGGAATTTGTAGTGCGCAATGTCCAAGGGTTAGATTCCCGGAAATAATTCGAAAACTTGAATAGATACTTTATAATTTATAATTTATAATTGATAAACGGAAAATAAAGGAAAAACTTCAATAAAATAATGAATAATGAAATACGCTCATATTTCTTAGTGGTGGTATTTTGAACCCATTTGGAAATTATAAAACGGTAATATCTGCAAGAGCCACAGATAAAGAAATTTTAAAAAAGGCACAAGACGGTGGTATTGTATCAGCAGCTTACATATATGGTTTAGAAAGTAAACTTCTCGATGGTGTGATTGTTGCAAACACCGAAGATGGATTTAACGCCGCTCCGAAAGTTGCTACGACTCCTGAAGAAGTTTTAAACGCAGCAGGTACCAAATATACTGTATCACCTAATGTGTCAGTTTTAAAAGACGCCGTTAGGGAATATGCACTAGAAAAGGTAGGTATTGTAGGAACACCTTGCCAAGTGCAGGCCATAAGAAAATTAATCAAGTATCCTATGGGATTTAGGCATACGGATTCCAAAATTGCTTTAGTAATGGGTATATTCTGTATGGAAAACTTTTCATATGAAGGTATGAAAGCAATTGTCGAAGAATACGCAGGTATCAGAATGGACGACGTTTTAAAAACAGACATCGGAAAAGGCAAATTTTGGGTTTATTCAAAATATGGTGATGTAAAATCCGTTAAATTGAAAGATACTCATATGTATGAACAGAAATCTTGTCATATTTGCACAGATTACACAGCAGAGCTTGCAGATATCTCAACCGGTTCAGTTGGTAGCCCAGACGGTTGGAGCACCATATTTATAAGAACTGAAAAAGGTGAAGCATACATAAATAAAATGGTTGAAGCGGGCGTCTTAGAAACTAAAAATATTGATGACGTAAAACCAGGTTTAGATTTAGTGCAAAAACTCTCGTTACAGAAAAAAGAGAAAAATGAAAAAGAAATAGTTCAAAGAAGAGAATTAGGTTTGCCTGTTCCTTACTAAAAATATTTCTTTTTATTTTTTACGTTTATTATTTTTATTTTACTCTCTATTTTAATTATTTTTACTTTTTGTTTCTATCCCTATTTCTATTTCTTAAAAAGTAAAAATAATTAAAAATTAAAAAAAGGATTATTTAACAAAAAGTTCTATTAGAAACAGGTATACAAAGTGTTTTATCACAATGTGGACATTTAATAGTTACTTCGTTGGTTTTGTAGTTTTCAGGGAATGGTTTTTTACAGTACGGACAATACCAAATTTTTTTACCAGTTTCTTCACAAGCGCCGATTTCTCCAACCGTAGGATATTTTTTAAAAGTTACATCGCTTTCAGGGTCTTGATATTTGAAAAATAAGTCCATTAAACCTTCATATAATTCAATAGCTGACATTTTAATACATTTTTCCCCCTTACAAATAGGACACTCCATTATTTCACCACTTAATTTTATAATAATATTCTATTTTAACATATTTATTTACCTATTTATTTACCTATTTATTTAAAATATATATTTTTTAATATATATCATTTACAATTCAAAATCCAATTATAGGTTTTCACCCTCATATTTTGCCAAAGACCGAATATATCCATCCATAATTGGTTGTAGCATCTTATTTTTTAATAAAGTATTTTTTTCAAATTTTAAATTGATATACAGTACAAAATATTCTGCTATAAACTCATTGAATTCATTTAATCCATTTTTTATATATTTATCAACATAATTATTGTAATAATCCGATTCCCCCTCATTTTCAAATGATAACTCGCATATATCTTCTTTTTTAGGGTATTTTTTTAAAATATTTGTTATTGCCAGACTAAAATTTAAATTGGGGTCGTTTGGGAAATATTCTAATTTTTTAGAAATAATTTCAGAAAATTTCTCTAAATCCGAATCATTTAGGCTATTTATGAGATTTATACACAGTGAAGAATCCCTACGAAGTTGCTCAATATGGTATTCTCGCCAATCGTATTTATCAGAATTCAGGTTATTTCGAGGTATTACATTTAACTCCTGTAATATAACTTCTTTTGTAATCTGTTCCAATAAATCTTTAGGGTTTCCCAATAATTTAAAGAACGATATAAAGATTATTTTTTTTGCACCATTTCTTTTTAATTTATTTTTTAGTTCTTTAAGGTAGTCATCTTCAATATCTAACAAATTAAACAATATAACATTTTTTCTAAAGATATGGCTTTTTAAATCGCTATTTTCTATATTTATGTCATATAAATTATTTAATTTAACATATTTAAAAATTTCATTGCAGAAATTATCATTAAGCGCATCTGCTTTAACTTCTTCGGTTCCTATACACATATTTTTGTTTATTGTATTGTAAAACGTAGGAATTTTTAGCAATATTGATTCTTTTAAAAATTTTTCGTCAAATTCATAATTGATTGAATTTACAATTATATCTACGTAATTATTAAAGTTTTTTTCACTCTGTAACTCATTCATAATTTGGATAAATTCATCATCAAATATTAATTCATAATTCGATTTCTTTTCATTGTTATTATTTTTAATATTATTTTTAATATTATTTTTACGATTACTATTTTTACTATGATTGCATCCAGTTTCGTTTTCTTTTTCATAACAATATGATATATGATAACTTACCATTCCCTTTGAATTATCTTTTATCTTAAATCGATACATAATATCCCCTGTCAGATATGAGGTTAGTAGTCAATAATAAAGATTCTAATTTTTTAGATAATCTTTAGATAATCTATAGTATATATTATTTTTTTCGTACAATATATAGGTTATTAAAATAAAAATAGTATAAAAATAGTATAAAAATAGTATAAAAATAGTATAAAAATAGTATAAAAGTATTGTAAAAATAAGGGGTGATAAGGTACTATAATAAAATTTTAAAGTTTCTTTGATATATTTATATATGATGAGTAATTATATTATTTTAACTTGAATTTATAATGATTAATCATTACAATTTAATTATAAATAGCTTATGGGATAAAATATTAGATATAATGTTAGTTATAATGTTAAATAGAATTTTAAATGGATATTAATTAAAATATTAGATAAATAGACTATTAAATAATAATTATGTTATGAATTTAGATTTAGATTTTGTTATTGGGTGATTTTATGTACCAAATATTAACCATTTTTTCAGACGTCTTTGAAAGTATAAAAAGACTTGCGGAAAATTACTTTGCATTGTGGGTTATATTGGGCTCAATTATTGGATTTTTCAATGCAGATGTTTTTTCCTGGGCGTTACCACACATATCGTTATTTTTAGGAATAATAATGTTTGGAATGGGCATGAGCCTAAAGTTTGATGATTTTAAAATAGTTTTACAGAGACCCAAAGATGTATTCTTAGGTATGGGCTTACAATTTACTTTAATGCCTCTTTTAGCGTATATTATCGCACTAGCTTTGCAATTACCTCCAGAATTAGCCGTAGGTGTTATTTTATTAGGTTGCTGTCCAGGTGGTACGGCTTCAAACGTGATTACATATCTTGCTAGGGGGGATGTGGCACTTTCTGTGGCAATAACAACATTTTGTACGGTAGCTTCACCGTTAATAACGCCAATATTGACGTTAATACTTGCTCATCAATGGGTGGGGATTCCCGCATCTTCGATGATACAATCCATATTTTTAATAGTACTTTTACCTGTAACATTGGGTTTAGTATTAAATGGATTAATGGGCAAAAAATTAGAACCTTTTAGGTCATCAATGCCCCTAGTGTCAGTGGTAGCCATCATATTAATTGTTGGAGCCATTATTGGCGTAAATGCGGATAAAATAGTAACTTCAGGACTTTTGGTATTGCTTGCAGTTATTTTGCATAATGGGCTTGGATTATTAATAAGTTATGGAATTACTAAAAAATTGGGCATATCTGAAGCTAAAAGAAGAGCTATAGTTGTAGAAGTGGGCGTACAAAATTCCGGTTTATCTGTTGCATTGGCTACGCAGTATTTCTCGCCATTTTCAGCGGTACCTGGTGCAATATTTAGCGTTTGGCATAATATAACCGGTCCTTTATTAGCAAATTATTGGACTAAAAAAGATAAGGAATTAGAAGAAAAGAATTCTAAAAAATAAAATAATAATAATTGATAAATATATAATAAATAAATGATAATTATTTATTAATTATTTATCTAGTTATTATTCAATTAAACAATTAAACTTTTTATATAATCTACCCTATCATTCATTTCTTTTTTGGATTTGGCTTCTAAATTAAGCCTTAAAAGTGGTTCTGTATTTGAAGCACGCAAATTAAACCACCAATCTCCACAGTATACGGAAATACCGTCAATAGTTTCTATTTTACAATCTTTAAAATGATTTTTAATTGTTTCAATAGTTTTTTCTTGTGTATCTTTATCGGCCAATTTAAAGTTTATTTCTCCGCTATGGTAGTATATTTCGTATTGTTTTGCTAATTCAGATAATTTCATATCATTATCGTCCATAGCTTCTAGAATATACTTTAAAGCTAATAAAGGGCTTTCAAAATACCCTATTTCTTTAAAGTAGAAGTGATTACTAAACTCCCCTGCAAAATCTGCATCGATTTCGTGCATTAATTTTTTGATGAAGTAATGACCTACACGAGTTTTAATAGCGTTTGCGTTATGTTTTTCCACTAATTCGGGAACTATATTGCTACATCTTAAATCATAAACTATTTTTGGCGTAGTTATACAAGGTTTGCCGTCCTTTGTAAGTTTAGTGGTATGAGTAACTATTTCTTCGCTGTCTTTATCGTTTTTATCGTTTTTATCGTTTGTACCATTCATTTCTTTTTTCTTCTTTATGGGGTGACATATACATTCGCATTCATATTCGCAGTTTGGATAATCTATTTTTTTCAATTCGATATCTTTCATAATTTGGTCTGCAATTATTGCGGTTATTATATCGCCTTTCAATGGGTTACCCGTCTCATCTATTAAACCTAGCCTATCTCCGTCACCATCGAAAATAAGACCTATTTTGGCTCCTGTAATTACGGTAGTGTCTTTAATTTGCTGTAAACATTCTTCTTTTAAAGTATCCGGTTCGTGAGCTGGGAAAGTTCCATCGGGACACTCATTTATAAAGTTATAATTTTTAAATAACTTCATTATTACATTTTTTTCAGCCATGGTGGTTGCACCATTTGCAAAATCAACGCAAATTGATATTTTATCCAATTCTTCATCTGAAAAACTGTTTTTAAATTTTTTTATGAAATATTCTTCATAATCATCGATTGGGTCAAAATTAATATCTGGGATATCTAAAATTTTCGTGTTTTGAATTTCCTCAATTTTTGTATGTTGTATCTCCAATCTTGAAAAATTAGGTTTAATATCTTCAACCGGTGAGAGGGGCACAACGTTTTTATCACATACTTTAAAACCCGTATATTCTTTTGGATTATGTGAAGCTGTTAGTATTACGCCTAAATCATAGCCCCCGCCTTTGGTTCCATAGTACATTTTTGGAGTTGAAATAGTCCCTGCATAATAAACCTTGCTCCCCATGTCTAGAAGTCCCCAAATAAACGGTTTAACGAGTTCTTCAGAGCCTATCCTAACGTCGTTACCTACGAGTACATTTTTATATGTTTCACCTAAAGATACACCCAAAGAATACGCAAATTCATAATCAAGTTGTTCTTTATATTTTCCCCGAATATCATAAGCCTTAAAAACCAAATTATCACCAAATTTTACATTAGTTACGTAATTACTAATAATAATTATACTTATTATGTTAATTATATCCTAAATACGTGGTCATATTATTTATTTTAATGTAATTTATTATACCAATATAATAATTTATGAATTAAGGAATATAAATAATATCTACAATTTAAAAAATACGGGGAATAAAAACTGAAAAAATAATAAAAAAAATAAATATGAAATAATAAAATAATAAAAATAGTATACTATAAAAATAATATAAAAAAATTAATAGAATAAATTAAATTTATTCGATATCAATTCCTTTTTTGATTGAAATTTCTGATTTTGGAAGGACTAATGTTAACATTCCATTTTCAAATTTAGCTTTTGATTCATTTTCCTTTACCGGCGTTTGTAACGTAATCATCCTATATGCGTCTTCTTCTGAAGACATTTCATTGTATATGACGTTTTCTGATTCAGTTACAGCTAAAGGTTGTCTTTTAGCCCTTAATTCAATTGAATTTCCAACTGCGTTTATAACAATGTTGTTTTTCTCAACCCCTGGTAAAAATGCCATAATTTTTATTGATTCGTCACCATCAATAATTGTTATTGGCATAAATCCTTCGCCCTGTATTTCTAAACCATTCATTCTAACGTGCTTTTTTGAACCCATCGAGCCGAATGCAGAACCTAAATCTGTCATTCCACCCATAAAGCCCATTGATTTTATAATATCGAAAGGGTCGTTTGAATCTCTACCAAACATATATACCACCTCTAGATTATAGCATAATTTGTTATATGAATATTACTTTGAAGTTCTATATATATTTTTTGGTTACTATTTAATTCCCGTATTACTAAAATTTAATAAAACTTTATTTAATATATGTAATATATCTATAATTCTATATATTTAAATTTTTATTATTTTTATTATTTTATTATTTTATTTTATTATTTTTCTAGCATATTATTTAATGAATAACCCTATAAAACAAGCTATACATGTTAATAACCCGTAACGAAAATAATAGCGCAATAAACCAAAAAATATAAAAAGGAGATACTTAATAGATAATATTATACTATAATGTGCATTATGTTATAGCTTAAAATATTTTAGAATAAATAGATACTATTAAATATATGATTAACATAGTTGTATACAACCTATTAAATAATGATGTTTTTTATATGATTATGATTATAGATATGAACATATGCAGTGTTCTTTTTTAATTATATACAATTAGTATGTAAATAGTGTAATATCAAAAATCAAAATGTCACATTTTACGATATTAATTATATTAATTATATTAATTAGATTAATTATCAACCTGTATTTTATAGTATTAGGTATCATCATTTTATTAATTAGTAATCACAATAATCAATACAGATAGTAAAAATAACGACCTTAAAGTCAGTAGGTAACTAAAAAAATAAGAGATTCTTTTTTAGCAATATATAGTTCGATAATGTAGATATTAAAGTTAATTTTAAGTTTAGTTTTAAAATTAGTATTTTTTAGAATTATATACGCTTATAAAATAATTAAAAATTAAAATATAAAGGTAAAATTTAGTTTTATTTAAATTTAAACACAATTAGACGATTAAATCAATATTATACGATATTATTTATTTAATCATTATTTTAAATCCATTTAAGTCAGTTATTTTTAAGACAATATTGTGATAACATTACTAATCAATACATGTCAACAGTCAATACAAGTACAAGTCAATACTTTTAATAAATTATAAACATAAACCTGTTTGTAATTAATAGGAGGGACAATTTTGTCAGCCGAAGAAATACTTAACGAATTAAAAGATAATGTAGTAAAAAGAGCCCCTGGGAATGCCGTAATTACAGATGTGGAATTTGAAGGTTCTGAAGTAGTAATTTACGCTAAAAACCCCGAACTATTTTCAAATAATTTTATAAAGGAGCTTGCCAAAGATTTTAGAAAACGTATAGCTGTAAGGCCCGACCCTTCAGTTTTACTCGAACCTGATATAGCAAAGGAAAGGATTTTAAGAATCGTTCCTGATGATGCAGAAGTTATAAACTGTATATTTGACGCTAATACCGGTGAGGTTATTATCGAGTCAAAAAAACCTGGTTTGGTAATCGGTAAAGAAGGGAGCACATTAGAGGACATTAAAAAGGAAATTCAATGGGCGCCTAAACCTGTTAGAGCACCACCTATTCCATCTGATACAATAAAGGCCATAAGGTCAACAATGTACAGAGAAAGAGCGGACGTAAAAGATATTCTTAGAAGAATAGGGAGAAGAATACATAGAGATGTTAAATTAAGAGACTATTGCTGGATTAGAACATCATTTTTAGGCGGTAGCCGTGAAGTTGGTAGAACTTGTTTATACCACCAAACACCGGAAAGCCGTATCATGGTTGATTGTGGTATTAACGTAGGTATGGACGACGAAAAAGCGTTCCCTCACTTTGATGCGCCAGAATTTTCAATTGACGAAATTGATGCTGTAGTAGTTACTCACGCTCACCTTGACCATTGTGGTTTTATCCCAGGTTTATTCAGATATGGTTACGATGGCCCTGTTTACTGTACTAAACCTACAAGAGACTTAATGACTCTTTTACAAAAGGATTACATAGATATTGCAGAAAAAGAAGGTAAACAAGTTCCATACACATCAAGAGATGTAAAAAATGCTATTAAACATACAATACCTTTAGATTATGGAGTTACTACAGATATTGCACCTGCTGTAAAACTTACTTTACACAATGCAGGTCACATATTAGGTTCCGCAATTGCACACTGTCACATTGGTGATGGATTGTACAACGTAGCGTACACCGGCGATATTAAGTTTGAAGCTTCAAGATTATTAGAGCCTGCAGTTTGCCAATTCCCAAGACTCGAAACACTTATCATGGAGTCCACATATGGTGGATACGACGACGTATTGCCTGAAAGGGATGAAACAGAAAAAGAATTACTACGCGTAATTTCTGAAACTATCGCTAGAGGCGGTAAAGTAATTCTCCCAGTATTCGGTATTGGTAGAGCTCAGGAGTTAATGCTCGTACTAGAAGAAGGTTACAACCAAGGATTATTCAACGCTCCGGTATTCTTAGATGGTATGATTTGGGAAGCTACCGCAATACACACTGCTTACCCAGAATACTTATCAAAGAACATGAGAAACAGAATTTTCCATGAAGGCGACAACCCATTCTTATCAGAGGTATTTAAGAAAGTTAAAGATACCAAAGACAGAAGAAACGTAATCGGTAGAGACGAACCATGTATTATTCTCGCTACATCAGGTATGCTTACAGGTGGGCCGAGTGTCGAATACTTTAAAACACTTGCAGATGACGAGAAAAACGCTATCGTATTCGTAGGTTACCAGAGTGAAGGTACTTTAGGTAGAAAAATCCAAAAAGGTTGGAAAGAGATACCTTTAATGGGTAAAAACGGAAAAACAAGAGCTATTAAGGTTAAATTATCTGTTCACACACTTGAAGGATTTTCAGGACACTGTGACAGAAAACAACTTATAAAATACCTTAGGAAATTAAAACCAATTCCAGATAGAATATTGACTATACATGGTGAAGCGTCTAAATGTATCGATTTAGCAAGTACTGCGTATAAATTATTCAAAAAAGAGACTAAATCACCTATGAATTTAGATTCCGTTAGGTTAAGATAATTAAATTAATAATAATTAAATTAATACTTAGTTTAATTATTTATTTTTAGTCTTGTACCTATATTTTATTTTAAATTAATTTATTTTAATTTATTTTATTTTAAATTAATTTATTTTTTCTTTCTATTCTTTTTAATTTATTTTGAAACCAATATTTTGGAAACTAATCATTTATATATTTTTTTATCCATTTTTGAATATTATAACATAATTGTTCAATAAGTTCTGAATTAATTGTACATAGTATTTATATGATAACTAAATAATATATTAATGTTGTTATGATATACATTAAAAGGTATATATTCATAACGGCATTAATATGAAGTATTACAAAGGGCAAATACAATACTACATAAAAAAATATATTAAATAAACTTTTAAATTTTTAAGTTTTTAACTAAATATTAGCTAGATACTAAGATATTTACTGGTATCTATTTCTCATTTAATTACTACCAACTATGGCGTGATGTTAGTTAATATATTAAATTATTGACTATGCCATATAAATGTAAATAGTAATATCACGAACGTAATATTTAAAATATATATGTATATAAAATAGGAATAGGGGCAATATGGGATTAGATATTAACCTGCTATCCATAATTATTATGGCAGTAATAGGAATAATCGTAATCTACGCTATGTTTTTTGAGGGTTTTATAGACCGCGTTGGCAAATTATTTTTTATATTACCAACTAATGAATCTAAAGAATACTCAAGGCAAAGGGAGATTACTCTTCAATCAACAAATAATCATCATTCTAAGCACAAAAGCGATAAAAAAAGTTATCTGATTTGTGAAAAAAAGTTATTAAATGAA
Organism: Methanococcus voltae PS; assembly: GCF_024807035.1. Taxonomy (NCBI): domain Archaea; kingdom Methanobacteriati; phylum Methanobacteriota; class Methanococci; order Methanococcales; family Methanococcaceae; genus Methanococcus; species Methanococcus voltae. Next base: position 52,958 of record NZ_JANUCQ010000005.1, on the reverse strand, counting down.
TTAGTTTTAGAAATAGAATACTGTAAGGAAAATGTAAGATATTACAATTCGAAAATTACTGAATGTGAGAATTCACTGGAACAAATAATCAGTGATTATCATGAACTTCAGAATATGAATTCAACTAATTCGAAAGAACTTGACAATCAAAATGAATTGTATGAATTAAAAGAATTAATGGATATAAAGACTCGAGAATTAAAAACTATGGAAAATAGTTTGAATAGCGAATTAAAAGCACTCGATGATTTAAATAAAAAAATAATAGATAATTAATTCATTAATTTTTATTATTTTTATTTATATATTTTTTATATATTTTTTATTTTTTAAACTTTAAATTTATATGATTATTTAATGAACAAATAATAAATTAAAAATAGTTAAATTAAATATTATTTTTCTAACTGGGATATTATGTAAGCCACAGTGACTCCTGCGTTATGTGCTCCTGAAACATTTTGCGCGTAAGGTGTAGGGTCAACATCACTATCAAAGCATAAAAATCGGTCTACGATACCACTTACGAACATAAATGGTGGATTACTGCATAAATAATCTTTTGCAGCCAGGTATATCAAACAATGTGTGGTTTCCAGGGAAACTCCATCGTGGCTACCGGGGTAATTCTCAAAAAAAGTCTTGGCTGTTTCTTTATCTTTAGTACTATATGAATTATAGTTTGTTACATTTACAGAGCCTAAAGCAACGTAATTTTCACTTACATATACTGGAGTTTCAACGGTTGATGGATTATTCGGTGGGCTAAGCATAAGTCCTTTATAGTTTTTAAAATCAACTTCTTCGAGTTCTCTTATATAATCATTTGAGCACGAAGGCATTATTTGACCCCAACAGTCACACTCAAATTTACTTAAAGAACCCTGTTCCCAACCATCGTGCATAAATACGTTACTTCCGATTATAACGGCACCATTGATATTATCTGTCCCAAATGGAGAATCAGATGTTACGCAAGGTCCCGCGGAAGCCGTACCTACTGCAATAACCATTTCTATGTCTAATTTCTCCCCTAAGTATTCATATTCATAGATTTGAGGAAGCAACTTCATTTTTTCTTCAGAACTTGACTGTAATTCTGAACCACTATTACTAAGCAAGTCTGAGATACACCATACTTCTATATTTCTTTTTTCAGTCTCAAAAACCATTCTCGGAATAGTTCCAGAACCTTCAAACGGTTTAGCAGACCCATAAGTCGGATAGGTAAGTAATGTAAGCGAATTTTCAACATCTAAGTCAATGATATATTTTTTATCAGTGTAGTTACACTCGTCAGTTAGATAACTATTTGTAAGAACCCAACATACCGGGTCACATTCCCAATATTTATTTACAACTACGATAACTCTTTTTTTGGAGTTTGCAGTATCATTCGTAGCATTTTTTGGCTTTTCTACCATAATTCCCCTCTCCCCTCTTTAGATTTATTTTTAAATTTTAATATTGATTTTTTACCCAATATAAGTTATGAAAATATCATTATTTAACATTAATGAATTTTAACATAGGTACATAATGAAAATAATGATATTATTTATAGCATCTAAAAAATAATAATTATTAATAGAAATAATATAAAATAACAATATTTTTGAGAGGAGCAATTATGAAAATATTGGCAGTGGGAAAAGATATAAAACCCATGGATTTTGAAACGAATCCTGAAAAAATGCAAAAAACCTTAAATGATGAATTTATTCATTTTTGGGAAGGCTACAAATCTGATTTTGTACGCGAATTTTATTTTAGAATGGATAATAAAGGAGCAGTGTTAATTTTAGAAGCCGATTCTGTAGAAGAAGCAGAACTGGAAATTAATAAGCTACCCTTGGTAAAAGAAGGCTATATAGAATTTGAATTGATACCTTTGGGGTATTTTAAGCCTTTTGAAAATTTAATTCCTAAAGAATAGTTATTTTTATTAATTTTATTAATTTTATTAATTTTCATTAATCATCTTTAATTTTATTTTGAATTTTATAAACTTGTTTTATTAAACTTAACATATATTCTAATTCTTCGTCATTTGTAAAATTATATTCATAATCTCCATTTCCAAATTTACCAATGCCTGCAACATTCCTATATAGCGATTTAATGTCATTAAGTTCCCCCATTTTCAAATTTAACCAAATTTTCAACTGAGATTTTTGTATCGTAAAATCAACAATGTTTTTATTATTCTTTTTAAATGCAATATACCATTTTTTAGGCTCTATTTGGATATCTGGTATCATTTCTTCTATTTTATCCTTAAATTTTTCATATAATTCAATGGTTTCAGGACTTCCCATACTATAGTGGTAATCCATAGTATATGTTTTCACTTCAGAGCTAACCTTTTTGATTGTTTCATTTTCCACGGCTATATTTGAAATACTATTTGTAATTCGATTACCCTTTACCTCACTGAATGATAAAGTATTATTATCAAATCGTTTAATTTCATATATTTCTATAGGTAAATCCTTGAAATTAATGGTATCCTTTTGAAATTTGTTAAACGATTGAGAAATAAAAATAACTTTAGATTGAGACCAATCAATATGTTTTCTTTTTAAGCTTGTTTCAAACTTTTCATTGAATTCTAAAATAAATTCAGCTTTATTATTTAACATTGTTGCTAAATAAGCATAACCTTGGTCTATAACACTATAATTTTGTCCTCTTTTGTATTCTATGATTACAAAAGATTTATTTTCTTCGTCGTAAGCAACCGTATCAAATCGATATTTTTCAACGGAAAATTCACTTGCAACAAATTTCAAATTTAAAAGTTCTTTTAAATTTTTTTCACATACGTCCTGCAAATCCTTTTCTAATTTAAATTCTTTCTCTTTAATCTCGGCTATTTTGTTATTATTGCTTAATTCGAATAATACCATACTAATCAGTCCTATATTTTTATTAAATTATCTATTATAACTTATGATTGTAATTTAATTATAGATTATATTTCTAAAACAAAGTATTTATTAATTTATATGTGATTTTATGTAAAAATACGCAATATGGTACTAAAATAATAGTAAACTAAAAGGATACTAAAATAAAATAATAAAATAATAAAATAATAAAATAATTTAATAATAAAATAATTTAATATGATTTTTCATTTTTTAATGCTACAATGTCTTCAATATCCGTTAATTTCCAAATGTGGGTATTATCATTTGTAATTATAGACTTTACCGGCTCCTCTGAATTCTGACCTAGTGCTTCGAGTACTATATTAGATAAACCTCTGGATATTATCATATCTACAAATTTCTTTTTAATTTCAACTTTTTTTTCAGCGTTTTCTTCCTCAACAATTTTTCCTTGAAGAGTTATAAATTTAAAACAAGACATATCGTCAGAAAATTTATCAATTTCAACAGATACATACGGATTATTTTTTAAAAGCTCTATTTTTCGCCCATATTTGGTTGAAAGGAAATACATATATTGACCATCAAATACATATAAAAACGGTGCAATGTATGGGTATTCCGAACCTGAAAAAGCGATTCTTGAAACGTGATTATTATTTACAAGAGTATCGTATTCTTCTTTATTCATTTTAGGTATTTTAAAGACCATTTTAATCCCCCTCTATTTTTGAGTATTTTTTGGTTAAATTGCCTGTAATAAAATTTTATAAATATGGCTATATATAAATTGTTAAATAACATAAGATAAGTAATACAAATAATACCTATTATAAAAAATACATATTATAAAATTATAATTAAAACTAAAGAAATAAATGATAATGGTGAATTTATGGTTGCAGAAATTGATAAAAAACAGTTAAAAGTAAAACCAATTGATAATGGAACAGTTATCGACCACATAACTAGCTCTAAGGCATTAAACGTATATCAAATATTAAATATGCCAAAAGATACAACCGTAACTTTGGCTATGAACGTTAATTCAAAAAATGGAGCTAAAGACATTTTAAAAATTGAAGGAAAGGAACTTTGTGAAGCAGAAGTTAGCAAAATAGCGTTAATATCCCCAAACGCTACTATAAATATTATAAAGGATAGTAAAGTAGTAAAAAAGTTTAAAGTTAAAGTTCCTGATAAAATTGAAGGTATACTAATCTGCACCAATCCAAACTGCATAACTAATAAGGAAAAAGTTACTGGAAAATTCAAAATAGAAGATAAAGAGAATTTAAAAATAAGGTGTAATTATTGTGAAAAATTCATCAACGAAATAAAAATAAAGAAATAATAAAAATAATAAAAATAGTATACTATAAAAATAATTAAAAATTAAACGTATGACGGTTCCTTTCTCTTTTTAGATTTCTCTAACCGCTTTTTTTGTTTTTTATGCTCTTCTGACAGGTACGAAAAAAATACGTATGCTAAAATACTAAAAGTTACTGCAGATATTAGTGTAATTACGTATTCAGTACCTCTATCCATTACTGGTATTTTATGAGCCAAATCTTTAATTAATTCTACTTTATAGTTTGAATAGGTTATATTTTTATTATTTAATATTTTTTCGTCCATACTTTCTATATTTTCAGAATTTAACATAGGTAATACAAATTTAGTAACTAATCCACAGCTTGAGTTTAAAAATAACATAGTAATAACTATGAATAAAAATAATTTTGTAATTCCTTTGTTTTTTGCTCTCTTGCTGGATTTAAAATTACGAGATAACTTCGATAAATTTAATAATTTTAATAAATTTGGCAAAATTTCCCCCATTTATAATTTAATATATTTTTAATCCTTTTATGTGGCATTTTAATTTCCCTTAATATATTATTTATTAATTTGTATATATTAATCTAAGTATGTAACTTTATCAATTTTACGAAGACTTCGAATCAGCGTTTTTTTTAAATACTTCTACTTAATATTTATATATGAATTGAAATTATTATTATGTGCAAATACTATCACTATTAATAATTACAATTAGATTACAATTAAAGCTAGAATTAAAGCTAGAATAATATACTAGTAAAGTTATTAAATCGAATTTTATTATAACTCATAAAGTTTATTATAATTTATATAAGCCATATAATGTAAATTGAGGTATACCATGTCAAAAAAAGAATTATTGCTTGGAAACTTTGCAGTAGCTCGTGGTGCGTACGAAGCAGGCGCAACTGTTGCAACAGCTTATCCTGGAACCCCGAGTACTGAAATAACCGAATATATTGCTCGATATGATGAAATAAATTCAGAATGGTCAACAAATGAGAAAGTAGCATTAGAAGTAGCCATAGGTTCATCAATAGCCGGCTCAAGGAGTATCGTTTCAATGAAACACGTTGGTTTAAACGTAGCTGCCGACCCATTTATGACCGTTACCTACACTGGAGTAAACAGCGGTCTTGTAATTGCCGTAGCTGACGACCCAAGTATGCACAGCTCTCAAAATGAGCAAGACACAAGATACTTTGGAATGGCGGGAAAATGCCCTGTTTTAGAACCTTCAAACAGCCAAGAATGTAAGGATTATACGAAAATGGCTTTTGAGATAAGTGAAAAATTTGATACTCCTGTGATTTTAAGATTAACTACAAGAATATCCCATTCTCAAAGTATTGTGTCCTTAGAAAACCGGATAACTGATGAAGAGATAATTTCAAGACCTTATGATAAAAACCCTGATAAATACATTTCTGCACCGGCAAACGCAAGAAAAAGAAGAGTTATTATCGAAGAAAGACTTGATAAACTTCAAGAATTCGCAAATAATCCTAAAAATAATCTTATAAACGTGGAATACAATGATAAAGCCATAGGTATCATAACAAGTGGTGCATCATACCAATATGCAAAGGAAGTATGTCCTAACGCTTCATTTTTTAAATTAGGAATGGTATACCCATTACCTAAGGAAGCAATAACCGAATTCGTTAATACTTGCGATAAAGTGTATGTTATTGAAGAGTTAGAACCTATTTTCGAAAAAGAAATAAAATCTTGGGGATTAAACGTTATTGGAAAAGAAATTTTCCCAACAATTGGAGAATTAAGCCCTGAAATCATAAGAAACTGTTTAAAAGAAGCTGGTGAGTTAAACTCTGAATCTTTGGTTACCTACGACGTACAAGAAGATTTACCCGTTAGACCTCCGGTATTATGCCCGGGTTGTCACCACAGGGGACCATTCTATATTTTGAAAAAGCTTAAATTAAACGTTTCTGGCGATATCGGATGTTATACATTGGGCGGCGTACCTCCCTTAAGTGCTATCGACACTACAATTTGTATGGGTGCAAGTATCGGGATGGCTCACGGCTTTGAAATGGCAAAAGGCAAAGAATTCGCGAAAAAATCCGTTGCAGTTATCGGAGATTCTACATTTTGGCACTCTGGCGTTACCGGATTAATTGATATAGTATATAACAAAGGAAATAGCACCGTTATTGTATTGGACAATTCAATAACTGCTATGACGGGTCACCAAGAAAATCCATCAACCGGTAAGACATTAAAAGGCGATATAGCCCCACAAATTGATTTTGTAGCACTTGGTAAGGCAATCGGTATTAAAAGAGTTGTAGAAGTTGATGCTTACGACTTAGAGAAACTCGAAGAAGTTATCAAAACAGAAGTAAATGCCGAAGAACCATCGCTTATAATTACAAAAAGACCTTGTATATTAATAAAAGGAATTAAATTTGAATATAAAGATTTACAAGTGAATTCTGAAAAATGTAACGGTTGCAAACTTTGTTTAAGAATCGGTTGTCCTGCAATTTCATTTAATAATGAAACTAAAAAAGCAGAAATTAATAAATCGCTTTGTGTAGGTTGCGGTTTATGCGTAGATGTTTGCAAACGTTCTGCAATTGAATTAATGGAAAAAAAGGATTAAAACTTAAAACTTAAAAATTAAAAATTAAACTACTTAAACTACTTAAAAAATTTAAAAATAAAGAATAACATAAAAAAATTTAAAAAATAAACTTAGGTGGAATTATGAATATATTAATTGCTGCTGTTGGGGGTCAGGGTGCCGTATTAGCTTCTAAAGTACTTGGGAAGTTAGCCCAAAACATCGGAAAAGATGTTAAAGTATCTGAAGTTCATGGAATGTCACAAAGAGGCGGTAGTGTAGTCGCACATGTTAAATTCGGCGATAAAATATATTCGCCTGTAGTAGAAAGAGGCTCCGCAGATATCGTTTTAGCCTTCGAATTACTTGAAGGTGCTAGATACGTTGATTATTTAAAAGAAGACGGCATATTGATATCTAATACTCAAAAAATAAATCCAATGCCTGTTATTATTGGAGCGGTTGATTATCCCGAAGATATTACGCAGAAAATGGCTGAAAAAAATATAAATACAAAATTTGTTAATGCTATGGATTTGGCAAAGGAATCAGGTAATATAAAAACAGTAAATACTGTTTTAATCGGGTTACTTGCAAAAAATAGCCCTATTTCCAAAGATGAATGGGTAAAAGCTATTAAGGAGACCGTTCCTGAAAGATTTTTAGACGTAAATTTAAAAGCTTTTGAAATGGGATATAATTTAAATTAATTATTTATTTAATTATTTCTTATTCTCCTTTTTAGTATTCTACTTTTATTTAGTTTTTTATTTAGTTTTTTATTTAGTTTTTTATTTAGTTTTTTATTTAGCTTATTTTATTTTATATCCTTATTAATCCCTTTTTTAAATTTAGAATAGCTAATATATCCATATAATTGGTGACATAAGGGATATATTGGATAACTATATAAACAATTAACTATAAACCTTTTATCGTGGGATAAAAGAAGATACATAAATGAGATTATTACGTTTGAAGATGGAAAAATAAAGACGATTAATAGGTCTAAGCGTTATTTTAAATTTTAAGTAAATCATTAAAATATGCCAAATATAATAGGTATATTAAAGTAATCTAATAAATCATTAAAATTAAATTACAATAATTTTGATTAATTATTTAAATTAACTATTAGCTTAATTACGTTAATTTATCAACTATGGTGACTAAACATTTAGATTATTTAATAATTAACAATGTCGTTGATTAAAGCAACTTTATATGGGGAGTGGCTAAACGATTAGGGGCGATTATTACAATTAAATAATGAATATTCATTATTTCGTTAAGTGGAGGGGAAAATTTGACCAAAGATTTGAGTTCTGTTAATAAAGAATTGATAGCGAACCTATCCAAATTAATGGGTAGTGAGGTCAAAGCTAAAATATACGTATACTTAAGAATGTACGGTGAAAGTACGGTAGATGATATTGCAGAAGGAACTGGTATATATCCTTCAACCGTTAGGGAATCAATATTTGAGATGTTCAACGAAGACCATGTATTTAGGAAAAAAATGGACAGGGAAGGCTTGGGTAAAAAACCGTATGTTTATTCATCAATTGACCCGGTTGACCTTGTAAAAGAAATATCTGTTGAAATAGAAGGTAAATTAAACGATTTAGCATTGATAGATAAAAAAATATCTGATAAAAAAGTTAAAGCCGTAAAGCCGATTGTTTCAATTAACGTTAAATAATTAACTATAATAGTTAACTATATTTAATTATATTTAACTATCCCAACTATTATTATTTAATTAAATATTTAATTATTGTGTTATATTTAATTTTTCGCCTTTTAATTTTTTATTTATTTTATTATTTATTTTATTATTTATTTTATTATTTATTTTATTATTTATTTTATTATTTTTTACTCGTATTTTGCCATAGTACCTAGTACTGAAGGTATTGAAGCTATCGCAGTACAAGTTTCAAGAGATAAACCTTTTTCAGTAATATCTAACTCATAATGACCCATTTTCATTACATCTTTAGGTAAACCATGCCTTCCTAAGCCGATAAACACTCCACAAGGCTTTTTTTGCAATTCTTGAAGCACTTGTTTCGGAGTTATTAACTTTTTAGCGTCTGGCTTTGAAGTTGTAGCTATTGGAGTACCAAATTGTGCTTGATACTTATTTGTTACAATGAATCGGTTATTATCAATTAAATTTCTTAAATAACTACCAGAACCGCCTATAGTAGTTTCAATCAATTTTATAACATCTTTTTCAGTATTGGTGCTTTCTAAACCTTCCAAATTTTCTATTTTATCCACTGGAAAATCGTATATCGCTAAATTCCAATCAAAAGCCGTGCAAATTGGTGCTGCCCTAGCTATTGCTCTTTTATGGGCTTCGTGCCATTTTGATTTATCGTAAGAATTGTACAATATCATCGTACATCTTTTGTAGTTTTTTTCCTTGTTTCCACTTTTATTTTTATTATTCTTAGTATACTTTTTATAATCATATTCGTAATTATATTCTTCCATAACTGCACCAATTTATTATTTATTTTTCTTACTTTTTTTGTGTTTTATATTATTACATTTTTATTTTTCTTATTACTTTTTTATTTTTCTTTTCTTAATTTTATTTTATATTATTTAAATTATTGTTATTGAGATAATATCAACGAATATACTGAAGTAATAAATTAATAAATTAATAAATTAATAAAATACAATAAATAATATATAATAAAATGATAAGTTATATTATGGGCATATCTTATTAAGATTTAAAATGGTTGATACCTATGGTGGGCATACGTATAAAACTAAAATAAAATCCTAAAAAGATATAAATGTGATAATTATGTCCGTAGAAATAATTGTTGATAAGGAAAAGTGTACTGGTTGCGAAAAGTGCTATTATGCTTGTCCTAAAGGGCCACGAATATGGAAAAAAGACAAAGACGGCAAGTTCTATGCTTTTGATATTTCAGACTGCCATAACTGTAAAATATGCGTAGGAAAATGTCCCGTAAATGCAATTACTATTAACATGAAAAAAGATGACTAAGTATATATAATTAAAATAGATATAAATTATACGATAGATAACTTCTATTATACTAGACTGTAAAAGATAAAAAAGAAAATAAAATAAATAAAATAAATAAAATACATATTAATTAATATTTTTAATTAATATACTAATTATATATCCTTAAATATTCAGATTTTAATTTTATTTTAAACTATATTCAATATGAAAACTTGTACACCTTAAACGTATTAATCCTTTAAACCAGGATATTTTATTTTTATTAAAATTATTTAAGTATAATTAATAATATTAAGTATACTTAAATATTAATATTAGAACATTTAACGTTATTGTATATTTTATTAGATTTTTACCACATTTTACAGATATTGGGTAATTTTTTAAAATTTTTAAATTTTAAAATTTTTATAATTTTATAACCCTACTATTAGATAATCTAATAACCATATTAGAAAAGATTAAATAACATTAAAAAACTTGAAATATATAGATTATATTATGGGTGTTTACAATGATAGATTTGATAAGCAATGAAGGAATACATGTTGCAATAATGGCATTTTTCATAATGCTTTTTGGAGGATTTTTGGCATATTATACCAACTTTTTAAAGGAATCTGAAAATTATGAGCTATTTGCAGGGGGATTTTTATTAGGGGCAAGCATATTTATTATGATACCAGAAGGTTATTCTAAATATTCTACATTGTACGTGTTACTGGGTATAACTCTTGTAATACTATTTGAAAAATATTTTAGAAAATTAGGGGTACATCATCAATTGCACGTTATAAATAGATTAAACAATAAAAATGCTGAAAATGCTGAAAATCCTGGAAAAGAATTAAAAAATACCAAAGATACTAATGTTAATGGACTAGGGAAATTTAAAAATAAGGTTTCAGACAAAATTATTGAAATAATAGATTATGATATAAACCATAATGAAAGTATCGGTCGTAAAGGTAATAAAAATTACAATAATAGTGTAAATAAATCATACGACGAAAAAGAACTGAAAAGCAGTAAAAATGACAGTAAAAACTATACAATCGATAACATTGGTTCAAATACTTGCTTAGATTGTGAAGAAATAAATTCAAAAATAAATAAGGAAGATTTGGCTTTAAAAACAACCGTTAAATTACCTGAAGAAATAATTCAAAAAAATATTTCCAGTCTTGAAAAAATATACGAGAATGTAGATGTTAGAATTAAATACATTTACCCTATTTCATTCTTCATTCACGCATTTATTGATGGTTTAGTAATTGCTTTAACATTTATTGGTAGTTTGGGAATGTCTTTATATCTTGCAATACTTTTGCACAAATTACCTGCAGGTTTTGCGTTATTCTCACCATTAAAGAAGTACTACGGACCGTATACATTATTGATTGGAAGCCTAGTTTCTCTTTCAACAGTATTGGGAACTTTTGCAGGGCTTTGGATATTACCCGAATTACCTGTTAAGCCTTTGATATCTTTTTCAGCAGGTGTGTTTATAGCTACGTCTATGCTTTTACTAATTAATCCAAAACACGCAAATATAAAAGGATTTTACTACATATTATTAGGTATTTTTGCAGTTGGAATTGCCGTACTACTTTAATACATTTAGTACTTTTTTATTTTATTTTTATTTATATATTATTTTATTTTAGTTTTTAGTTTTTAATTTTCAGTTTTTTATCGTATCAAAACTACCTTTGACCGTTAACTTTTTAAATAATAAGATATATTTTAAATTTAATGTTTTGGTTTATGTATATGTATCAATTAATTAATGCAAATAAACCAATCATTAAATCTAACAATAAAATAAATACCTGGAATTAAGTAAAATTAAGTAAAGAATAAATAGTTTAGGTAAATAACTTAATTAACTTAATTAACTTAAGTAACTAAATTAAATAAAATAAAAGAATAAAATAAAAGAATAAAATAAAAGAATAAAATAAAAGAATAAAAAATAAGATAAGGAAAAGGTCCAAAATGAAAAAACAAACAAATTGTACAAATTGTACAAAACCTCATGCGAGGCAAAATTGTAAAAAATCGGAGATATCCGACTAAAAGAAGAGTACAACTAAATTAAAATAATAATTAAAGTAAATAAATTGAAAATAGAATAAAATAACCTAAAATAACCTAAAATAAATATATACAAACAAAACAAAATTTAAGTTGTACTCCAAGTAAAAAGAGGGTAAGTATGTCAGAAAAGAACAACCAAGTAGGAATTAAAATCAAAAAAGTTAGAGAATTAAATAATATGTCTATTGAAGAACTTGCAAAAATTAGCGGTAACGATGTTGAATTGCTCAAAAAGATTGAAAACGGCGATTTGATACCTTCATTAAAACCTTTAATCGCGATTGCAAGAGCTTTAGGCGTTAGGTTGGGTACTTTTTTGGATGACTTGCCTGAATTAGGACCAGTTGTATCAAGATTTGGTGCATCAGAAAATGTTGTTAGATTTTCAGGAACAAAAACGTACTCCAACGACGAAGAAAGTAAATTAAACTTTTATTCGTTAGCTGCGGGTAAAATAGATAGACACATGGAACCATTTATTATCGATGTGTATCCACAAGCAAATGAAGAAATAGAATTATCTTCCCATGAAGGTGAAGAGTTTATATATGTTATGAGCGGAGAGATTGAAATTAATTACGGACAAGATGTATATGTTTTAGCAAAAGGAGATAGCATATACTACGATTCAATCGTACCTCACAATTTACACGCCAAAGACCAAAATTCAAAGATTTTAGCGGTCGTATATACACCATTGTAAATACTACATTCTTGTAGTATTGAGGAAAATTAGTAATATAAAAATATTAAAGGAATTAATATTAAAGCTGAAAATTAAAAATTAAAGCTAAAATCAGAATTTAAAAATGAATTTAAAAATAAAAAATTATTAAACTTAGTAAAATTCTTGAATTGGTGTATAATATGTACGAAATAACCGTAGAACCAAGATTTGGCGATATTGATGGGTTGCGCCACATAAACAATACAGTTGTAGCAATATGGTTTGAACAGGCACGAAATCCATTTTTCAAGATGTTCACCCCAAATTTATCAACAAAACATGAAGATTGGAAACTTATAATGGCTCACACAGACTTTGACTTTGTTAGCCAAATGGAATTGGGCAAAAACGTTCAAATAAGAAGTTACGTTAGTAAAATAGGTAATAAGTCATTTACTTTGTATCACGAAGCTTGGCAAGACGGTGTATTGTGTGTAAAAGGTAAAGCAGTAGTTGTTCATTTTGATTTTATCGAACAAAAATCAGTTCCTATACCAGAAGACATAAGAAATCAACTGATGGAACATTACATAGAACTCGATAAAAATTAAATATTATATTAATATTTTATGAATAATAATATAATAGCTAAATAACAACTAATTTGCTTTTTTACATTTTACATTTTTACATTATTAATTTTACAATCTTAATTTTACAATTTCAATCCGAATTAATTAAGCTAATTATGATGTAAATTAAAGTAAAAATTAATAATAAAAATTAAACAAACAATTAAACAATTAAAATGTGATGTTATGGTCGAAAAAACAGGAAATGTTTATTATGAAAATATGGAAACACCATTAGATTACGGAAATCTATTTACTGAAGAAACAATCGGCGAATTCTTCGAAAAAATGGTATCAAAAAACCCTGACCAAGAATTTATGGTTTATCCAGACAGAGATTTAAGATTTACTTACGGAGAATTTAACGAACGTGTTGACATGATGGCGAAAGGTCTTTTAGAGATTGGTATATCTAAAGGCGATAACGTTGGTCTTTGGGCAAGAAACGTCCCAGACTGGTTAACTTTCGTATTCGCAACCGCAAAAATTGGTGCTGTAGCGGTAACCGTTAATACGGCTTATAAAAGTCATGAACTTGATTACGTGCTTAAGCAATCCGATATGAAAGCTTTGGCAATTGTAGACCAATTTAGGGATGTAAACTATATTGAAACAGTTTACGATTTAATACCTGAATTGAAAACACAGAAGCGAGGGGAGTTAAACAGTGAAACATACCCTCATTTAAAAACTATAATGTATATAGGGCCTGAAAAACATAGAGGTATGTACAATACGCACGAAATCATGTTATTGGGTAAACACTTGCCAAATGATAAGCTTGAAGAAGCTAAAAAGCAAGTTAAAAATACCGATGTGGTAAATATCCAATATACGTCCGGAACTACAGGCTTTCCAAAAGGTGTAATGCTTACGCATAGAAATATCTTAAATAATGGATTCTATATCGGGGAAAGTATGCACTATAGCGAAAAAGATAGGCTATGCTTACCAGTTCCTTTATTCCACTGCTTTGGTATAGTTTTAGGCGTTATGGCGGTTTTAACACACGGTAGTACCCTTGTAATGCTCGAATTATTCGACCCATTACTTGCACTAGCAGCAGTCCAAAAAGAAAAATGTACATCGCTCTATGGAGTTCCTACGATGTTTATTGCAGAGTTTAACCACCCTATGTTTAAGATGTTCGACCTTAGTTCATTGAGAACGGGTATTATGGCGGGTTCAACATGTCCTACAGAGGCAATGAAAAAAGTAATCGAAGAGATGAATATGTCTGAAGTTACAATAGCTTATGGACTTACGGAAGCTTCACCGGTATTTACTCAAACTAAGGCTACAGATAGCCTTGATAAAAGAGTTAACACCGTAGGTGTGGCTCTACCACACAGTCAAGTAAAAATTGTAGACCCAGAAACAGGTGAAACACTCGGTAGAAACCAAGTAGGTGAAATCTGCTGTAAAGGTTACAACGTAATGAAAGGATACTATAACATGCCAGAAAAAACCGCTGAGGCAATCGACGAAGATGGATGGCTCCACAGTGGGGATTTAGCAACACAAGACGATGAAGGATACTATAAAATCGTTGGAAGAATAAAAGACATGATTATCAGAGGTGGAGAGAATATTTACCCTAGAGAAATCGAAGAATTTGTTCATACAATGGATGGCGTAAAAGACGTTCAAGTTGTAGGCATTCCTGATAAAAAATACGGTGAAATCGTTGGAGCATTTGTAATTCTTGAAGAAGGTGTAGATTTAACCGAAGAAGACATAAGGGACTACGCAATTACCAAAATTGCACGATATAAGGTGCCTAAATACGTCTTTATGGTTGAAGAATACCCACTTACAGCAAGTGGTAAAATTCAAAAATACAAATTATCTCAAATTGGTAAAGAATTAGTTGAAAAAAGACTAAATGAGACTAAATTGTAAAAAGACTAAAAAATAAAATATAAACTATAAAAAATAATATAAAAAATAATATAAAAAATAATATAAAAATAAATAAAATTCCTTTTCCTTATTTTTAATTTTATTTATTTAATTTATTTATCTTAGTTAATTGAATAACTGTTCTATTTTTCTTAATTTGTTATTTAATGACCCATCGGGTACCTTTTGGGTTATCTTCCAATATAATATCTAATTCTTCTAATTTATCTCTTATTTTGTCCGCCATTTCATAATTTTTATTGTCTCGTAAATCTTCCCGTAATTCAATTACTAATTTCATTAAATCGTCTACTTTTCCCGCACTAGCAAAGCTAAACTCTGCTTTTGCTATTTTATCAATACAAGCGCTACTTTCTTTTACCTCTTCTTCGTAACCATACCTTTTTAAGCAATTTAAATAACAATCAATCTTTAAATCGCCAAATATTCCAAATACTTCGCCTACGTCCCTATAAAATTCTAAAGCTTGTATTATGATAGAAGTATTCGCATTAGAATTTTTTAAATTTTCTAATTCTGCCATATATTTATTTGTAGCAGTTATTAAAGTGTTAAGAACTTTAATAGCTTCAACGGTGTTAAAATCATCGTCCATAGCATCATAAAATTTGTTTCTACAGGAATATAATATATTCATAAATTCTACGTCAGTTATTGATAGCTTATTTTTAACTTCAGAATCTTTTGAATAGTAAATTAATTTTTTAATTGAATTTTCAAATTTATCCAATGTATTTTTTACGTGTGTTAAGGATTCGTCCGAATAATCAAGAGGCGAGCGATAATGTCTTTGGATAAAGAACAATCTTAAGGTGTCTTTATTATATTTTTGTAACATATCCTTAATGGTTACAAAATTCCCAAGGCTTTTGCTCATTTTTTCGCCATTTACTCTAACAAAACCCGTATGCATCCAATATTTTACACAAGGCGCTTCAAAATAACTATCACTTTGAGCTATTTCATTTTCGTGATGAGGGAATGCCAAATCTTTCCCACCTCCGTGTATATCGAAACATTCTCCAAAATATTTTGCACTCATTACAGAGCATTCAATATGCCAACCAGGTCGTCCCTTACCCCAAGGGCTATCCCAAGCTGGTTCTACACAAATATCTCCTTCAAAAACTGGCTCGTTAAACTTCCAAAGTGCAAAATCTTCCATATTTAACTTTTCAGATGTCGCATTGCTAATTTCTTTTTCTCTTTCTTTATTATCTTTATTTTCCAATTCTTTATTATCTTTAGCTTTAGATTTTAATTTGTCTATTTTTATATTGCTAAGCCTACCATATTCCCTAAATTTCCTAACGTTGAAATAAATTCCATCCGTTGTTTTATAAGCGTAATCTTTTTTCATTAACACGCCTATAAAGTCTATTATTTCAGAGATTGATTGTGTAACCTTAGGATATACATTTGCAGGCTCTACCCCTAAAGAAAGCATATCTATTAAAAATGAATCTATATTTTCTTCAGAAATATTTTTACAATCCATTTTAAGATTTTTAGCTTTATTTATTATTTTATCGTCGATATCGGTAAAATTGATGACCAAATAAACGTTATAACCTTTATGTTCTAAATATCGTTTTATTACGTCAAAAGATACGTAGGTACGACCGTGACCTAAATGTGACGAATCGTAAACCGTAGGTCCGCAGATATACATCTTTATAGCTTTTTTATCTAATGGAATGAATTTTTCCATAGTATTTGTTAAGCTGTTGTATACGGTAATAAAATATCCCTTTTCACTTAGTACTCTATTATTAGAGTCTGAATTTTGAGATTCTCGGTGTATCATACCCTGACACCTCGTGCTTTATATCGTATTTATCGTATGACTTGTAGTTTATATGGATGTAGTTATTTTATAATTTATAGTGTGTATAATAATATGTTTGTAAAATTATATAAACCATATAATCGATTATTCCATCAATATATTTAATATCAAATTTGAAATAAAAGATATAAAATATAAATCTAAAGTTATAAAAAGATAAAAAAATAGAATAAACTATACTGTAAATTATGATATATGATTAATCAATAAATAAAAAAATAAATAAAAAAATAAAATTAAAATTAAAAAATGAAAAGGATTATACCGTTGGATGAAACTATGATTTATATTATAGGAATAGGAGCAGGAAGTAGCGATTTAATAACCCTAAAAGCACTAGATACAATAGAGAAACTAGATATTCTAGTAGGTAGCAAAAGAAGCATAGAATCGATTAAATCAATTGATTCTATCAATTCAAACGATTTAAATAATAAAGAAATAATATATTTATCCAAAAATCTTAAAGAAACTTTAAAAGAAATAGCTTTTGACGATAAATTTAAAAATAAAGATATTGGTATTCTATCTACTGGAGACCCGTGTTTTAGTGGTTTATTAAAGACTATGATAAATTTAGGCGTCGATAAAAAGGATATATCCGTTATATCAGGCATTTCTTCGATACAAGTAGCTTGCGCAAGATTAAAAATATCTTGGGATGATTACGCTATATTAACACTGCATGGTAAAGAGCATAATCAAGAATTGCTGTATAATATGGTAATAAATAATCACAGTGTAATATTTTTACCAAGTGACATAAAAAAAGACATTGAATACATGTTAAACAAAAATAATGTTAGTTTTAATCTTAAAAACGTTGATTATCACTTAAAAGATGTAAGAATTACAATTTGCGAAAATTTATCCTATCCTAATGAAAAAATAAGTACATATAAATTAGGTGAATTACTTAAAAACATAGAAAATGGCTTGGAATTCTCATATATGGCTGTTTGTATTATAACTTTTTAAAAGAAATTAAAAAAGAAATTAAATAATTATTTTTATTTATTTTTTATTTATTTTTTAGTTATTCTTTAATTATTCTTTAATATCGTTTTATTTTATTTTTGACAGATTATGATTTAGTATTTTTATTTTTATCTTTATTTTTATCTTTATTTTTATTATTTATAACTTTTTTTGAACGTTTTCATCAACTAAGCCTTCGGTTTTACCAACTAAGTAAGTCATAACCAAATCTCCTGTGATGTTGTTCATAGTTTCGAACATATCCAAAATTGGGTTCACTGCGATAGCTAATGAAACAACAATTGCGATTTGTTCTGGAGCTAATCCCATAGTACCTAAAATAATGAATAAAAGCATTAAACTTCCACCAGGAACACCGCCTGCACCAATTGAAGCTAAAACTGTTGTGATAACCATTACAAGGATTGAATCAATTGTCATTGGGATACCAAACATGTTTGCTGCGAAGAAAGCCCACATTGGCAAGTGAATACAAACTCCGTCCATGTTGATTGTAGCACCTAAAGGTAAGGTAAATGAAGCTAATTCTTCTTTTACACCCAATTCATCTCTTGCAACTTCCATTGAAACCGGTAAAGTAGCAGCACTACTTCTTGTAGCAAATGCTGTAACCATTGCTTCTTTAATTTTGTTGAATATCTTTAATGGATTTTCTCTTCCTATGAGAACCAATAATCCGGAGTATACAAATGCTATTAATCCGATAATACCGAGAACGATACCAATAACGATTTGTCCGTAGCTTCCTAATAAATCGGAACCGTAAGTTCCGAAGTTTACAATTGTCAAAGCTAAAACACCAATCGGTGCGTATTCCATAACCCAATTAACAATTTTGAACATTGAAGCGTTAACAGCTTTTGCAAAATCAATTAATGAGAATGCTCTTTTTGATTCTTCTTCATCGAGTGGTTTATCAGCCACTAATCTTGTAGCAACACCAAATAAAATTGCGAAAACAATGATAGGCAAGAAATTACCCTGAGCAAGGGAAGCAAATGGGTTTGCAAACATTCCTAATAAAATACCAATGATATCGGCGGATGGCTGAACACCAACTTGTGTAACTGAGCTTGCAACTTCTTGCGGTGTGAAACCAACACCTGGGTTAAATAACATTGCAACAAGAACACCAAATAATGATGCGAACAATGATGTCATTAAATACCATAAAATAGTTTTGATACCTACTCTTCCGAGCTTGCCAAGTGGTATACTTGCAGCACCTGAAATCAATGAGAAGAATATGATAGGTATAACAATCATTTTAAGCATGTTTACTAAAACAGTACCAAACGGTGATAAATAAGCGCTAATAACATTTATTAAATCGGGAGAGTAGAAAGATATTGCCAAACCAATAGGTAAACCAATAGCCAATGCACCCAACATTCTTGCAACTAACGGTATGCTCGTATAAGCATTTATTATTTTGTTAGACATAATGCACCTCCAAGTTATAAAATATACTTTAATATTTCATAATTATATACTTTTTGATTAATTTAATTCATTTATTAACTTTTTTAAATAAAAAGGTGAATAATAGTCTTAATATCGGCAAATAACCCTGATATAATCTTAAATAATAATATAAGAATATAAGAATATATTAGTTTTGATAATATCATATCGTAAATTATATTAATTAGTAATACTATTTCTTAATTTGTATGAATATCAATTCATAAATTCTAAAAAATTATTACTATACGTTAAAACTAAATTACTAATATAATTAAAACCAAAAAAGACGATGATATTATGAATAAAACTTTAAAAAAATCATTGGTTATGGTTTTCAGTGTTTTTATGGTCATAGCTACTGTAATGAGTTGTGGGTGTATTGGAGGAAATACAGAACCTTCCGCAAATCTCAATAGTGCAAACACCAACAATGAATTAAATCAAAGTAAAGGTGTAGAAACGACCAAAAACTCGGAATTCATAACTGTTACAGACATGGCAGGTAGAACCATACAAGTTCCAACCAAAATAAATAAAATAATTGGCTTGGGCTGTTCATTAAGAGAAATAGTATACTTAGATTCAGAAGATAAAGTAATAGCAATAGAAATGAGGGAAAGTGTTAAAGCAAAATCTGACGATGATAAATTCCCTTGCGGTACTGAATTACCGTACTTAGCAGCAAACCCTGAATTAATAGACTTACCTATAGCAGGTAAAGCAGGAGCTAACTATAATTATGAAGCAATTCTTAAAATGAATCCTGATGTAATATTCATAGGAAATAATAAAGATGCAGCGGAAGATTTGCAAAGTAAATTAAACATTCCTGTAGTGGTTGTTTACACTGCAGCAATCGGCTCAGAAGGTCAAAATAAAAAATATGAAGACTCTTTAAAATTAATGGGTAAAATATTAGATAAAGAAGAAAGAGCCAACGAAGTATTGGACAAAATGGAAGAATACAAAGAAGATTTAAAATCTAGAGTTTCAAAAGCTACAGTTCACCCAACAGCATATGTTGCAGGTAGAGCTTACAACGGAGCTCATGGAATTACAACAACAGACCCTAGATGGCCACCATTCGAATTTTTAGGAGCTAATAATATAGCTTATAACGTTTCAAAGATTAGTGAAGGTAAAGAAGTTAGCAAAGAACAAGTGGTATCTTGGAATCCTGAGTACATATTTGTAAGCGAAGCTTCAATGAATGAAGTTACAGCTGATTTAGTAAAACCTGAATTCCAGGGATTAAATGCAGTTAAAAACGGTAAAGTGTACAAAGTATTGCCTTACTGCTGGTACGCATTTAACAAAGATACTGCAATAGCAAATGCTTACTACGTGGGCAGGGTACTCTATCCAGAGCAATTTGCAGATATTGACCCTGAAGAAAAAGCAGACGAAATATATATGTTCTTCGACGGCAATGTAGCTTACGAAGAAATAGCCAATAGAATGGGTGGATATGGTAAATTAGAAGCATAATTTAATCCTTCTATTTTTATTATTTTTTTATTATTTTTTAATCTTATTTTTATTTTTTAATTTATTTATTTTTAATCTTATTTTACGATTTTTAGATTATTATTTTTTAATGATTTTTTATGCTCTAAATAATATTTTATTTTTTAAATTATTTAAATCGTTATTATTTAGTATTACTTTTTAATAGTTAATTAAACTTATCTTTACAAATAGTAAGGTTATATATACTATATATGTAACAATAGTATTGTATATTTAGATTTCAAACTACAAAACTGATGAGAAAATATGAGAAGATAAGATGAATAAAACACTGAAAAAATCATTAGTTACGATTTTAAGCATTTTTGCGGTCGTAACTATCGTAATGAGTTGTGGTTGTACGAGTGAGGCTACCGAATCAAGCGACATTAAAAACAACGACGAAAATAGTAATTTAGACCCAAAAGGTTTAGATGCTGATAAAAATACGGAATTCATAACCGTTACAGATATGGCGGGTAGAACAGTTCAAGTGCCGAAAAAAGTAGACCGAACAATTGGTTTAGCCTGTACATTAAGAGAAATAGTTTACTTAGGCGTAAAAGATAAAGTTATAGGTATAGAAGAAGTAGAAAGTGATGAAAAAATAGGTATGAGAATGCCATATATGCTAGCAAACCCAGAATTAGCGGATTTACCTATTGTAAATAAAGCAGGTAAAACCCAGCAATATTACGAAAGAATCCTTACAGCAAACCCAGATGTAATATTTTTAGGAAATCAGGAAGCAGAAATAGCAGACGATATGCAAGAAAAATTACAAATTCCAGTAGTTGTTGTTCATGCCACTGCAATTGGTTCAAAAGAACAGAATGCAAAATATGACCAATCCTTAAGATTAATGGGTAAGATATTAGATAAAGAAGAAAGAGCCAATGAAATAATTGACAAAATGAAAGAATACGAAGCAGATTTAATGTCAAGAGCTTCAAAATCTGATAAAAATCCAAGTGTATATATTCCAGGTAGAGCCTATTATGGAACAAATGGCTTAACCACTACAGACCCTAGATGGCCACCATTCGAATATTTAGGAACTAACAATAGGGCTAATAACGTGGCTTATGGTGTTGACAATGTAAGTAAAGGAGTATCCGTAAGTGAAGAACAATTAATAAACTGGAACCCTGAATACATGTTTATACCATCTACTGCATTTAAAATGGTTGAAAAAGACTTAGAAAAGCCAGAATTTAAAGAATTAAGTGCCATTAAAAATGATAACGTTTATAAAGTACCTCCTTTCAGATTATATTCCTACAACAAAGGTACTGCAATAGCTGACGCTTATTATATTGGAAAAATACTTTATCCCGACCAATTTGCAGACATTGACCCTGTTGAAAAAGCAGACGAAATATATATATTCTTTAATGGAAATCCCGTATATGAAGAAATGTCTAAAAAGAATTTAGGATTTGAAAAAGTAAACATAAAATAATTAAATTATTACCTATTTTCTATTTTTTACTTTGATTTTTATTATTTTTATTATTTTATTTTATGTTAGTACATTAATATTTTTAATATTTTTAATATTTTATTGAATTATTACTTCCCAATGATTTTTTATGCTCTAAATAATATTTTATTTTAAATGTTATTTAATAGGGGATTATTTAGTATTACTTTTTAATAGTTAATTAAACTTATCTTTACAAATAGTAAGGTTATATATACTATATATGTAACAATAGTATTGTATATTTAGATTTCAAACTACAAAACTGATGAGAAAATATGAGAAGATAAGATGAATAAAACACTGAAAAAATCATTAGTTACGATTTTAAGCATTTTTGCGGTTGTAACTATCTTAATGAGTTGTGGTTGTACGAGTGAGGTTACTGAACCGACAACCGCATCAACTACCGATAATGATAATATAAGTATTAAAGATAATAATCTAGATAAAAATACCGAATACATAACTGTTACAGATATGGCGGGTAGAACAGTTCGAGTGCCGAAAAAAGTAGACCGAACAATTGGATTGGGTTCTTCATTGCGAGAAATAGTTTATTTACAGGCGACTGATAAAGTAGTCGGCGTAGAAAAATTAGAAAGTGATGAAAAAGTAGGTTCAAGAACGTTATATATATTAACACATAAAGAATTAATGGATTTGCCTATTGTAAGTGAATCAGGCAACGTTGAACAATATTATGAAAGAATCTTGCAAATAAACCCTGACGTTATATTCATAGGGTATGAATCTGATGTAGCAGATGATATGCAAGAAAAATTACAAATTCCTGTAGTTGTTGTTTATACAGCCCCTGTGGGTACAGAAAATCAAAATGAACAATATACTCAATCATTAAGATTAATGGGTAAAATATTAGATAAAGAAGAAAGAGCAGAAGAAATATTAAATAAAATTGAAGAATATAAAGCAGATTTAGCTTTAAGAGCTTCAAAGTCCACCAATAATCAAACTGTTTATCTGGGCGGTAGAGCATACCAAGGAATAAATGGATTAACTGCGACAGACGCAAAATGGCCACCATTAGTATATTTAGGCGCTAATAATAAAGCAAACAACGTGGCTTATGACCTTTGTAACGAAAGTAAAGGTATGGCAATAAGTAAAGAGCAATTATTAGAATGGAACCCAGAATGTATATTTATAAGTTCTATTTCAATAGATAAAGTTTCAAAAGAATTTCAAAAACCAGAATTCAAAAACTTAGATGCAGTTTCAAATAATAACGTTTATCAGGTATTACCATACCGTTGGTACTTATATAATAAAGGTACAGCGATAATAGATTCTTACTATATTGGAAAGGTACTTTATCCAGAACAGTTTGAGGATATTGACCCTGTTGAAAAAGCAGACGAAGTATACACATTCTTCTATGGAAAACCAGCTTATGACGATTTAACTGGAAAAATAGGCGGGTTTAAAAAATTAGAATTAGGGTCAGAAAATCAATAAAATGACTCCAAAATAATTAAAATAGTAATTAACTAATTAAATAATATTATCGTCTTTTTTATTTATTATTTTTATTTATTATTTTTATTTATTATTTTTATTTATTAGTTAGGTTAACAGTTAAATTTATATAGTATTGTACTAATATTAAGTATTATTAAACTATTTAACTACAATTAAATATATTAATTTTAATTAATTAAGTGTGATTAACTATTGATATAATACTTTGATAAAATAAAATAATAAATAAATGATATAATTGGGAGGACAATATGGATAAAAATTTAAAAAAGCCAAAAAATATACTATTCGGTATGTTTATGCTTGTATTAATAACAATTAGTTGCGGGTGTATGGGCGGGGCTGCAACTCCCGTAATAATAGATGAAGATAAAGATAATGGCGTTACTATCAATAATAGCACCAATACTATTGATAATAACTTAGATAAAAATGTAGAATACATAGAAATTACAGATATGGCAGGTAGAATCGTTAAAGTTCCAAAAAAAGTTAATAGAGTAATTGGTTTGGGCTCTTCATTAAGGGAAGTAATTTACTTAGGTGCTAAGGATAAAGTAGTTGGTGTCGAGGTAAAAGAAGGCGATAAAAAAGTAGGTACTAGAATGCCATATATTGCTGCAAATAAGGAATTAATGGATTTAACTCAAGTAAGTAAAGCGAGTTCTAATTATTACTATGAACGAATTATAAAAGTGAAGCCTGATGTAATATTTATAGGTTTCAATGCTGAATCAGCGGACGATATACAAGAAAAAGTGGGTATACCAGTAGTAGTTACTTATATTAACCCTACGGGTACGGGTACTCAAAATAATAAATACAGACAATCTTTAAGATTAATGGGTAAAATATTAGATAAAGAAGAAAGAGCTGAAGAAATATTAAGTAAAATGAAAGAATATAAAACAGATTTAGCTTTAAGAGCTTCAAAATCTGATAAAAAACCTAGTATTTACGTTGCAGGTAGGGTATTTGGAGGAGTTACTGGATTAACTACAACTGACCCGCATTTGCCATCATTTGAATTCTTAGGGTCAAATAATAGGGCAAATAACGTTGCTTATAATATTTCAGAAGTAAGTAACGACTGTACGGTAAACAAGGAACAATTAATATCTTGGAATCCAGAATATATTTTTGCGAATTCCGCCACAGTGCCTAAAATAGCAAAAGAATTAAAAAGACCGGAATTTAAAAGTTTAAGAGCAGTTTCTGAAAATAAAATGTATACAATATTACCTTATTGCTGGTATGGATTTAATGAAGATAATGCTTTGGCAAATTCTTATTACATTGGCAAAGTACTCTATCCAGAGCAGTTTGAGGATATTGACCCTATCGAAAAGGCTGACGAAATACATACATTCTTTAATGGAAAACCGGTATACAATGAACTCTCCGAATATAACTTAAAATTCGGAAAATGGGAGGCTGAATAATGCACTATATGATGATATATATACCTAATTATTATCCATATTTTATATTTTAAGTAATTGAACTTATTTTATAAATCCTAGATTTATTTTCGATTTTTTAAGAGTTATAATTGTTTAAACCTGTTAATTGTTATCTTTTTTATTTTTAGTTTTATAAATTAGTTTTTCTATTGTGATTATATCGCAAATTATATTAATTAGTAATACTATTTCTTAATTTGTATGAATATCAATTCATAAATTCTAAAAAATTATTACCAACCATTTAATTATTTGTCCTCAATATAATAACATAATTGGAATTAAATAATTAAAAATAAATTTTAAACTAAAAGATATACTAAAAAATATACTAAAAAATATGGAAGTAACCAAAGGACGATAAAATGTCTAAAGCTTTGAAAAAATCAATTATAATGGCTTTTAATGTACTTATGATAGCAATCGTAGCAATGAGTTGTGGATGTATTGGCGATAGTACTGAATCAACGAATGACATTAAAAGCAACGAGGGGAACAATAATCTAGACCCAAAAGGTTTAGATGCAGATAAAAATACGGAATTCATAACTGTTACAGACATGGCAGGTAGGACAGTGCAAGTGCCGAAAAACGTAAATCGCGTAATTGGTTTAGGCTGTTGTTTAAGAGAAATAGTTTATTTAGACGCAGTTGATAAAGTAGTAGGCGTAGAAGTTGCAGAAGGTAATAAAGATAGTGCTATGGCATTACCTTATGTTGCAGCAAACCCGGAATTAACAGATTTACCAGTGGTCGGTAAAGCAGGTTCTGGCTATTACTACGAAAAAATTATTGCTGCAAATCCTGATATGATATTCTTAGGTTATCAAGCTGATTTAGCAGACGAAATCCAAAAGAAAATAGGTGTTCCTGTTGTAGTAGTTTTCATGGATACAACCGGTTCAGAAGACCAAAACGAAAAATATTCAGAATCATTAAGAGTAATGGGTAAAGTATTGGGTAAAGAAGAAAGAGCTGACGCTGTAGTAAATAAATTAGAAGAATGTAAATTAGATTTGAGGACTAGAGCTTCAAAATCAGATAAACGTCCAAGTATCTATATTGGCGGTAGAGTATACAGTGGCGGACACGGTATAACTACAACTGACCCACATTGGATGCCTTTCGAATTTTTAGGCGCTAATAATAGGGCTAACAACGTAGCGTACAATATTTCAAAAAAAGGTAAAGTTTATAGCGTAAGTGATGAACAATTGGTGACTTGGAATCCAGATTATTTATTTATAAATTCAGCTTCAATGGATTTAATTTTAAAAGATTTAGAGAAGCCGGAATTTGGCAATTTAGACGCTGTTAAAAATGGTAATACCTACAGATTAATCCCATACTGCTGGTATGGATTTAACAAAGCTAGTGGAATAGCAGATTCTTACTACATTGGTAAGGTACTTTATCCAGAACAGTTTGAAGACATCGACCCTGTTGAAAAAGCAGACGAATTATATACTTTCTTCACTGGAAAGCCAGCTTATGAAAGACTTTCCGATAGAAATTTAGGTTTCGAAAAATTGGAAGATTTATAAATCACGTACTGTAAAAAAATGATAAATAAGTAAAAGAATTAAAATTATAAAATTTCCATTTACTTATTTTTTTTATTTGATTAAATTAGTTATTATTTAATAAGACATTACCTAATAAGATACTATATATTAATTATTTAGCAATACAAATATTATCAATCTTATCAATCTTATAAATTTTACAAATATTATCAATAGTATCACGTAATCTAATTACAAATATTTTAAAACTTTTAACAAATTAATTAATCAATTAATTAATAATACCGAGGCAGTTAAATGGCTAAAAATGTATTAGAAACCCCTAGTGTAGGACCCGAACAAATAGAAAACCTTTTCGAAGATGCTTACTTAGGTTTAAGAAAATTCTACTTATTATATTTCACTTTGAAGTATAATATGTATGAATACCTAAGCAAACCAAAAACTTTTGAAGAAGTCGCTGTATGGTTTGAAGAGCAGGGTTTTAAACCAAATAATAATTTATTAGAAAGCATATTAGATGCTTTAGTCCAATTGGGGTTAGTAAATAGCTATAACCGGTCTTATAATGACGATAAAATCTATTACGAAACTGCAGAAGTTGCAAATATTTATTTAAACCCAAAATCCGAATTTAGCGGGATAGATACAGTTTCACCTTATTTACTATATAAAAACAGAGCTAAGCGATGGACTAAATTAGACGACGCATTGAAAGAAAAAAAGCTAGAAGTAAAGGAAAAATCGTTTTTCACTGATTTAGTTAAGATAACAGTTTTAGACTGCCGAGCAGGTAAGTTAAAATATACCCTAGATTACCTATCACAATTCGAGGAAGTTAAAAACGCTAAAAGCATTTTGGATGTTGCAGGCGGTCACGGTTTGTATGGTATAGCTTTATCATACTTAAATGAAAACTCAAAATGTAAGATATATGAATTGCCACACGTTTGTGAAGAAACAAAAAAATACATTGAAGAATACGGCTCTGATAGAGTATCTGCACTACCTGGCGATTATTTCAAAAATGACTTTGTAGAAACACTGGATGATTCAAACCCTGAAGGCTATGATTTAATATTTACGTCAAATAGCCCCGGTTGTAAGACAACTGAAATAATAGACAAGATTTGTGAAGCAACCGCTTTAAATGGTTTAATTATAAATAAACAAATATTTACGGAAGGTATTGGTGATAAATACAACGTTAAAAAGAGTTTAGAAAATATAGACTGGAATATGTTTTCATTTTCAGGATTCGAGAAATCAAGAATTAATAACACTTTTAAATATGATTTAACACTGGATGGATATCTAAGTTATATGGAAGAAAAAGGCTTTGAAATATTGGATATATATTCACTTGAGGAAAGAAAAAGCGTTAAAAATCAGCCAAGTTATATATGCAACCCTAAAATAATGACTAACAAAATGGGGAGTTATATAGTCGTTGCTAAAAAAATAAAACAATAATTGATTTAACATATTATTTACTAATTTACTAATATAGTATTATATTATTTACTAATTTATTAATTTAGGTGGAAAAAATGAGCAAAAACGTAATGGAATGTCCAAAATTAGGGCCAGAACATATTGAAAATCTTTTTGAAGATGCATATTTAGGTTTAAGAAAATTTTACTTAATGGAATTCAGTTTAAAGTACAATATGTATGAACTTCTAGAAGAGCCAAAAACTTTTGAACAACTTAAAATATGGTTTGAAGAAAAAGGTTTTAAATCCAATGATAATTTGCTATTGAATGTATTGGATGCATTAGTGCAATTTGGATTAGTAAATAAATACAATCGGTCACATAACAGTGCCGAAACTTATTACGAGACTTCTGAAGTTGCAAATATTTACTTAAATCCAAAATCTGAATTTAGTGGAATAGACTCCGTATCACCATTACTTACATACAAAGGCAGAGCTAAAAAATGGATTAATTTAGAAGATACATTTATGGGAAAAGAACCTAAATTAAAGGAAAACTCATTTTTCAGTGAAGCAGTTCGAAGAATGGTTACTGATTGCCGTTCACGTAAATTAAAAGCTACAATTGATTATTTATCTCAATTTGAGGAAGTTAAAAATGCCAAAAGCATTTTAGATGTTGCAGGCGGTCACGGTTTATACGGTATCGCTTTATCATACTTAAATGAAGACTCAAAATGTAAAATATTTGATTTACCAAAAGTTTGCGAAGAAACAGAGAAATACATTGCAGAATACGGTTCCGATAGAGTAACTACCGCACCTGGTGACTATTACAAAGGTACAATTGTCGAAACATTAGATTCCGATAACCCAGAAGGGTATGATTTAGTATTTACATCCCATAGCCCAGGTTGTAAAAGTATTGAAGTAATTGATAAAATTTACGACGCAATGGCTCCAAATGGGGTATTTGTAAATAAACAAATATTTTCAGAAGGAATTGGGGATAAATACCAGCTTAGACAAAGTTTTGAAAATATCGATTGGAATATGTTTTCATTCTCTGCACTCGGAAAAGAAGGGGCAAGCAATACTTTTAAAAACGATTTGACATTAGATGGATACTTAAGTTATATGAAAGAAAAAGGCTTTGAATTATTAGACATATATTCATTTGACGAAAGAAAAAGCGTTAAAAATGAAGTTAGCTATAAATGTAACCCTAAACTAATGAACAACCAGATGGGAAGCTATATAATCGTTGCTAAAAAAGTAAAGGCATAGTAAAAATATAATTCTAAAATGAATATTAAATAAAAATAAAATAATAAGCTAATAAAATAATAATTAATAGAATAATTCCTATTTAAATTCTTAAATTAAACCAATTATTCATTATATTATGCTAATTATAACTTAAATTAAAAATAATAGCATTTAAAAATTAATAAAAAAAGTTATGGTGAAAAAATGGCTAAAAATGTATTAGAGACCCCAAAAGTTGGACCTGAACAAATAGAAAATCTTTTTGAAGATGCTTACTTAGGTTTAAGAAAATTCTTTTTATTAAAGTACTGTTTACAATATAATGTCTTTGAACTCCTAGAAAAACCCAAAACTTTTGAAGAAATCGCAGTATGGTTTGAAGAGCAAGGTTTTAAACCCAATAATAATTTATTAGAAAGCATTTTAGATGCTTTAATCCAGTTTGGATTAGTAAAGGTTTATCACACTTCTTACAACTCAGAAAATGTAGTTTATAAATCTACCGAAATAGCAAAAACATACTTAAGTCCAAATTCAGAATTTAGCAAAATAGACTCGTTAGCTCCTTTCTTCACCTACGGTGAAAGGGCAAACCGTTGGATTAACTTAGAAGAAACTTTGAAATCCGGAGAGTTAAAAACTGAAGAAGGTTCTTTCTTCCCCGACATAATCAAAAGAATGGCAATTGATTGTAGAGCAGGCGAATTAAAATTAACAATTGACTATTTAAAACACTTTGAAGACATTAAAAATGCCAAAAGCATTTTAGATGTTGCAGGCGGTCACGGTTTATACGGTATCGCTTTATCATACTTAAATGAAGACTCAAAATGTAAAGTGTTTGATTTACCTGAAGTTTGCGAAGAAACAAAGAAATACATTGAAGAATATGGTTCTGATAGGGTATCAACAGTAGCAGGTAACTTCTTTACAGATAATTTTATAGATACGCTAGATGATTCAAATTCAGAAGGGTATGATTTAATATTTAGTTCATACAATCCAGGGGGTAAAAATCCAGCAGTGATTGACAAAATTTGTGAAGCAACGGCTTTAAATGGTATATTTGCAAATAAACAAGCCTTCCCAGAAAATATCGGTAAAAAATACGCTACTAAAAAAGCTTTTGACGGTATAGATTGGAATATGTTTAGTTTTACGGGAACTAAAAAAGAAAAAGTTTGCTACACCTTTGAAAATAGTTTAACTTTAGACGGATATGTAAGCTACTTAGAAGAAAAAGGCTTTGAAATATTGGGTATTTTCTCTGTAGAAGACAAGAAATCTTTAAACAGTGACAAAAATCACCATCATGCTGTTAAAAAACACCACTACAGCAATATAAAAACAGGTAATCATATTGTAGTTGCTAAAAAAATTAGAGAATAATTAAATTTATCTTTTTTATTTTATAATATAATTTTTTAAATATACAATATTTTCGATAAAATATATTAGTATATTAGTATATTAAAAATAATTAAAAATAATTAAAAATAATTAGAATAAATATCCAAAGGGTGTGGAGAAATGGCAAAAAATGTATTAGAGACCCCTAGTGTAGGGCCCGAACAAATAGAAAATCTTTTTGAAGACGCGTACATAGGTTTAAGAAAATTCTTTTTATTAAAGTACTGTTTAGATTATAATGTATTTGGACTACTAGAAAAACCAAAAACTTTTGAAGAAATAGCGTCTTGGTACATCAAACAAGATTTTAAGGAAAATGATAATTTATTAGAAAGCATATTAGATGCTTTAGTTCAATTTGGATTAATAAAGAGATATAATCGGTCTTATGACAGCAATATAATATATTACGAAACTTCAGAAGTTGCAAAGATTTATTTAAATCAAGAATCGGAATTTAGTAATATGGGTAGTCTTATCCGATATCATAAAAACACACGATTTATTGAAAAGTGGCTTAATCTTGATAAAACTTTAAAATCTGGAGAATTAAAAACTAAAAAAGGTTCTTCCTCCCCTGAAGCAGTTAAAAGAATGGCAATTGATTGTAGGACAGGTGAATTAAAATCTACTATTGACTATTTAAAAGGCTTTGAAGACATTAAAAATGCCAAAAGCATTTTAGATGTTGCAGGCGGTCACGGTTTATACGGTATCGCTTTATCATACTTAAATGAAGACTCAAAATGTAAAGTGTTTGATTTACCTAAAATTTGTGAAGAAACAAAAAAATATATTGAAGAATATGGCTCTGAAAGAGTATCCATAATACCAGGCAATTATTTTAAAAATAACTTTGTGGATACGCTGGATGATTCAAATCCAGAAGGCTATGACCTAATATTTACGTCAAATAGTCCAGATTGTAAAACTCCTGAAGTACTTGATAAAATTTGTGAAGCAACGGCTTTAAACGGCATATTTGCAGCTAAACAAATTTTTCCTGAAAATACTAGTAAAAAATACGCTACTAGAAAAGCTTTCGATAATATGGATTGGAATATGTTTAGTTTTGCAGGGGCCAAAAAAGGAAAAGTTTGCCATACCTTAAAAAATAGCTTAAATTTGGATGGATATATAACTCATTTAGAAGAAAAAGGCTTTGAAATAGTAGATATTTTCTCGTTGGAAGAGAAAAAATCTTTAAAAGATATAAATAATTATCACAATAATATAAAAAAAGGTCATCTTATCGTAATTGCTAAAAAAATTAGAAATTAAATAAATCATTTATATTTTTATTGCTATTTTTCATATATTTTTATCATTTATATTGTTCGGTCAATTCCTTACATAATCTTTATTTATATATAATTTTTAAGGCATAGTATTATTTGGTGATAAAATGAATATAAAAAAACTTGCAATGCTATTAATGGTAATCGGTTCTTTATTTACCGTGCCAGTTTTTGCAATCTCGGAAAATTCGAGCTCTGAAAATGTCAAACCAGTTTTGATAAGTGCCGAAATCAATGAAACAGAAACAAATAACGAATATACAGTATCTAACTTATTAGTGGATATATGGAATAAAATTTTAAATTTCTTCGGATTTAATACTGAAGATACCTCCGATAATACAGATAATATTGACAATATTAATAATTCAAATAATATCACAGATGAAAATAAAACTAGCGAATTAGAATTAGAAGAAAATTATACATACGGTAAAATTATAGAAATTTTAGAAGAGGACGAACACGGTAATTACAAAATAAAAATAAACACAAGTGAAAAAACAGTCTTATTTATTGGCGTAACAAATGAAACCAAAATCATAACTACCACTGGGGAAATTGAAGAAGGAGCAGCTATTAAAGTACAAGGAGACATTATGTTAATGAGTTACCCGGGTATTTTGGTTGCTAACAGCGTAGAAGTAATAAAAGAATACGAATTACCAAGTTACACATACGGAACCATCGTAAACATTTCGGAAAAAGATGAAAATGGCGTATACGATATAAAAATAAACACAAGCGCTAATACCCCATTATTTATAAGAGTAAGTCCTGAAACAAAAGTATTATGTAATGAAGAGGACATAAAATCTGGTTCAGTACTTAAAGTAGAAGGAAAAATCATGTTAAGAAGTTACCCTGGTATTTTAATCGCTAACAGCATTGATATAGTAGATAGCTTACCTAATTAAATAAATAACAAATAATAATTAAGTTATTACCTATTACTACTATTATATTTTATTTTCTATTTTATTTTCTATTTTATTTTCTATTTTTTTAGTCTATTTTTAATTATTTCGTTTCTTTTATATTATTTTTTTAGATAAAATTTGCTAATTTAAAATATATAGTTATATATAACAAATTAAACATATTCAACTTATTATATAATTTTAATTTAGGTGAGGGACCCAAATGACTAAAAACCTAAATATTGCGATTTTGAATTTACTCTCAAAATATGATAAACCAATAGGGGCTAAAATAATAGCCGAAGATTTAAAATTACGCGGATACGAGATAGGAGAACGTGCGGTTAGATACCATTTACAATCTATGGATGATGAAGAACTAACAAAGCGAGTAGGTTATTCCGGCAGGATTATAACCGAAAAAGGAACTGAAGAATTACAAAAAGCTAATGTAGCTCACCGTATAGGTTCCGTTTCCGCCAATATATATGATAAAATTATAAAAAATAACTATCCAGAAACAATAATTATAAACACAGGAATATTTGATTTAGAAGGTAGTTTAAATAATACAAATGATATAAACTTGGGGAATAAAACCGTTGATAAATTAAAAGATTTAATTTTATCTAGTTTTATGAAAGGTTTTAGCACTGGAAATTATTTAAAAATGGAAGGATTGACAAATGAAATAACAAACAATATTTCAAAATTAAAAGTTGAAACACTGTGTAATGTGAATTTTGACAATTATTTGATTAAAAATGGAATAATGCCTATGCCAAAACACGGCGGGGTTGTTAAATATGAAGACGGTGAGCCTGTTAACTTTAAAGGTGTCATTGAATTCAAAAAATCATCCGTAGACCCATTAATAGCTTTCATAATGCAAAAAAAGACCGATGTATTGGGTGTAATGGAAAATGGCGAAGGATACATACCTGCTAATTTTAGGGTTATTCCAAAGTCAAAGTTGAATGACTTTAAACAGCTTTTGAAAAAAGATGATTTGAAATCTGTTATATGTTACGGGGAAAATAACATACTGGGAATAAATTTAAACGATGAAGAGATAGGAGTAGCTCTAATAGGCGGTCTTACTCCGCTTTGCCCACCTGTGGAGCTAGGTTATGCCTTAGAAATTAATCCGAGTACTAATATAATAGACAATCCAAAAATTCCAGTGCCTAAGGAAAACATTATCGAACCAATAGAAGTTACTGACGACTTTTTAAACAAGTACAA
The DNA here is from genome assembly GCF_024807035.1 of Methanococcus voltae PS. NCBI lineage: Archaea > Methanobacteriati > Methanobacteriota > Methanococci > Methanococcales > Methanococcaceae > Methanococcus > Methanococcus voltae. Next base: position 18,406 of record NZ_JANUCQ010000005.1, on the reverse strand, counting down.
GTTTAAAAACTACGGTAAACCTACTACAAAGGGTTATGACATATGCAATATAGAAGATTTAAAACGTTTAAATGTTTTAAAAGATTATAACGTCAAACCCGTTTTATCAAAAATGATTTCGATGATGCACGAAGTAAAATTTGATATAAAGAATGAATCAGGTCAAATTATTGTAAATATGGCAAAAATAGATTTAAATCAGCTAAATAAGCTCGAAAATGAAAAAAATGAAGAAGATGTTTTAAAATTATTAAAAGAAGTATACAAAAAAGATTTATCGATTTCTAATAAATTAAAGATTGAAGAAGATGTTAAAAATGGTTTCTTAAATATTTATACAATTTGCTCATTGACTTTTGATGGTATACTTCTTAATAATCAAATCCCCGTACTTCCATACTATGGAGGCTTATTAGAAAGACCCGAAATGAGGTTTATAGAAGCTATATCTTACGAAGGTACTTCTTTAGACCCTCACGAGGTATTTTTTGATAAATCGGATGGCAAAACCACCCTATTAGCAGGCATTAGAAAGGTACCAATGTTCTCAAAATCAAAAATTGAAGAAATTTACGACGATTTAGGTTGGAATTCGATTTTAGAATATGGCAAACCAAACAATGACTTGTGCGGTATAAGAGTAGAAAGCGAAATGCTAGGATATGTAACTTTGGGGGGCACAAATCCATTTGCATACTTAAATGTTAATAAAATACCTGTAAAAATTGAAACACATTATAGAATAATGGATTATTCAGAATTAGACGATTATGACTTAATTTTATAATCAGCTTTTTTAATTTTATTTTTAATATTTTAACATCATATTTTATTTTTATTTTTATTTTTAATGTTGTATTAAATTTCATAAGTTATATATTGCCTATTTTTCATATATTATACTACAAGATATGAATTTTACATATTACAGAAATTATTAATGTATTATATTAAAGACACTGAAGAGGGGTTAGATGTCTGAATTAATAAAATCGAAACGCTTAAGACCTTGTATTGGGGTTACATCGTTATTTTTTTGGGAATATCCTATAGAAGAGATAATAGACACCGTTAAGGAATTGGGGCTATCATGTTTTGAATTTGTCGTAGAAAATCCGGAATTTTGGAAAAATAGGTATGATGAAGACTATTTGAGAAATTTAAAAAAAGAAATGAGTAAAATAGATTATTTAAGTATACATTCACCTTATTTAGAGTTAAATCCTGCGTCTACAAATGAAAATCTCCGGAATATCACCTTGGAGGAAACTTTTTGGGCTTTACACGTTGCAAAATTTTATGGCGCAAAACACATGGTTTTCCATGCGGGTCAACGAAGTGCTAAAAGATTACCCCGTATTAATGAAGAATACGCATATTTAACTAATTATATAAGGCTTTGTTCTAAATTTAACGAATATATAGAATATAGTGAATTAGAATCTGTTCAACAAGTTGACGAATTAATAAAAAAGGAAATAGTACTATCTATTGAGAATTCACCGAAGTTATTGAATAAACTATGTAAAACACCCGAAGAAATAAACTATTATTTGGGTAAATACGAAAAATTAAGGTTTACACTTGATTTTGTGCACGCAAATGCTGACGTGGCAGAATTTTTAAGAAAAGTTGATACTTCAAAAATTTCTAATATTCACATTTCAGGTTTAGATTCTAAAAAATCAGAGCATTATTCTTTGATACATTCCGAGGAACCTTATAAATCATTATTTGAAAAATCTCTGTATGATTTAGTCTATAAATATAATTACAAAAGTTCAATTATTTTAGAATTAAATGACCTATTATTTAATAAAGGTAATGAAATGACAAAAGAGCAAAAAATAGATATAATGTCAGGGGAAATCAATCATATCTATGAGATTTTAGAATTTTAAAATTCTAAAGTTTTAAAAATTAAGCTTAAATTTTTTTATTTTTAGCTATATTTTATTATTTTACAAGGATTTTATCAGCCATTCCTCGACCAATAGCTATTTTACTGTTTCCTATTCTAACTAATAAAGGACCTTGACTTTTATTTAATACGGTCAATTTACATCCTGGAATAATACCGAGTTCGTAAAATTTTCTACAAGCTCCACCGTTTACTTCTAATACAGTGTATGAACCTGGGTTTTTTGATAAAATACTTTCCATAAAATCACCCTTGATGTTTTATTAGTTATGGATATTAATTTAGTTGATTTCAATAATATAATAATTTTAGTAATCTTTAATACTTTTATTATAATTAAATAATTTAAACTAACTTAAATATACAATGTATCTTCTACTATATATATTTAATTAAAGTTACTTAATTAACGTAGGTTAAAATTTTTAATTTGGTTTAAACCTTTAAATACTATAAAAGATAGATGTATATAAGTAACATGATTTCAGCATTTGTTATTACTCAGATTATTAACTATATTATTCACGCACATATCCAATCGTATGATAATTAACATTATACTACTCGAAGATGCCCCAATCTAAAAAATAAATTTTAAGTTAGTACTCTAATAGATTACTCAAATAGATATCATAATAAAAATGGTGATTTAATGGTTTCTCCAAATATTGAAGATTATCTTGAACATATTCATATATTTACACGAAAAGAGCAAAGACCCGTAAAAACAACAGAGTTGGCAAACTTACTGGGTGTTAAGCCTGCCGCTGTCACAGGTATGGCTAAAAAATTAAGTAGCGAAGGTTATATCATATATGAACCTTACGTAGGGATAAAATTAGATGAAAAAGGCGAATTAATTGCAAGAAAAATATTAAGAAAGCACTTAATTATAGAACATTTTTTAGTTGATTGCTTAGGTGTAGATTTAAAAGATGCTTGTAACGAAGCTTGTAAATTAGAACACTCGATGAGTGATGATACAATCGAAAGACTCTACGTGTACATGAAAAAACCCGCAACTTGTCCGCATGGCGAAAAAATCGAAAAAGCATTCCCTGACGAAAAGAATAAGGAATAATAAAAATAAAATAAGAAATAAAAAAAATTCTTTATTTTTATTAACTAGCATTTATGATTCTAAGTACATTTTGCATTCAAAAATTCCTTTAACAGATATTTTTTTAAGATTATCTATCAATTCTTTTTTATGAAGCGAATCGTCATCCAAAAGAATTATTGCACAACCGCCGCCACCTGCACCGGTTAATTTAGCACCTAATCCATATTTAGAGCCCAATTCTATGACTTGGTCAATTTTTTCCGTAGATATATTCAATTCTTTTAATAAATTATGGTTTTGCACCATTAAATTTCCAAATTCTACTTTATCGTTGCAAGTTTTTAATTTTAGAATTATTTCTCCAATTTTAGAAAATATTTCATCTTTTTTAGAGTTATTTCCCACTTCTTGCACTAATTCAGCGGTTTTTCTACTTCTTTCTTCAACGTAAACTATTAAGAAATTACAGGTTTTTATAAATTCAACGAATTTATTATTTAAATTATTAGGGTCATACTCATTGTTGGTTATCTCTAGAATACCCCCCATAGAGACGGTATATGTATCAGTTATACTTGCCCTACCTTGTATTTCTTTTTCTACACTATAAGCGATTTCTGCCATTTCAAGATTGGATAATGAAGTAAAATCTTCACTTGGTAGTAATCTAACTAATAATTCACTACCCAATAATTTAGATACCAATTTGATAGTTGTTAACACTGCAGAAGCTGAAGAGCCTAGCCCACAACTAACAGGCGTTTCAGAATGTAATGTTAATTCAAAGGGTACAATTAAATCATTGATATTTACATCAGGATTGGTATTTTCATTTAAATAGTTTAAAGTATTTTTGATTGCACAAACTACATATTTAACGTTTTTATCAATTGTATTAATATCTAAACTTAAAAAATTTCTTATTTCTTCTTCTGTTTCGATATTAATTTCAATTTCTTCGTTTAAATCTTCCAAATTTACTTTAATTTTTTTGGATTCTAATTTTTTGATAGTACCGTGTGTTTTTAAATCGATTGCCATTGAGATAGCAGGATAACCATCTACAACAGCATGCTCTCCGAATAAAATTATTTTTGAAGGGCTTTGTTCTAAAATACAATTACAATCCGAATTACAATCATAATTGCCATTAAAATCATTATTTTTCATTTAGCCCCACCTTCTGAGCCTTTTCAAAAGTACAATGTCCCTATTACCAATATCTGCGTCAAAATCCGCTACAAGCACTCCTTTAGTCCCAAAAGTACCTTTAAGCTTCCCAATAGCTTTAATATATTCCGGACGTTCAGAGTCTATAACATCATTTTCAGATAATAATTTTTTAACTTCTTCAATATTTTTTGATTTATCGATAACGTAGACTTTTTCACCGATTAGTTTTTCCGCATTGGATTTTGAAGGTGCCAAATATTCAATGCTAACTCTTCCTTTATCTATTCTAACTATTCCGTCTCTTAAAACTTCTTTTTTAATATCCAAATCTTTTAAAGACTCAAAACTTTCTACGGTTCCGTGACCACAAATTCTAAGTGTGGTAGGTGGCAAATCTAACCTTGTTATTAATATACTGTCCCCAGCTTCTGCGAGTACCTTATCATCGAGTTCAAATGAGCAGTAGCATTCTTGACCGGCACTAACTTGATTTACGATTAAATTTTCGGCTTTATTACTTTGAGGGTCTAAAACCTTTTTGTAGGTAATTACTTTCGCAGGAACAGTCAACATTCCCACATTAAGGTGTACAGTCATTTTTGGGGTTAAATTATATCTAAATATATCTGAAATCTTTACTTTAGCTACTATTTTATCTACCATTTGTAATTTGGTATCTTTTGAAGTTAATATACAACCTCTGTATATTTGCTTAGCTTCTACGTTTTGTAGTGCCATACCAACACGGTCGCCGGCTTCTGCATGTTCGACGCTCTTTTTAAACCTTTGAATACTTCTTACTTTTGTTTCCATATTTATAGGCAATATCTGTAATTCATCGCCAACTTTAACAATCCCTTTGTTTATGGTTCCTGTTACAACAGTTCCCGCTCCTTTAATTGGAAATGCGTGGTCTAAAGGCATTTTAAAGTAATTATCTATGTTTCTATTGAGTTTATTTTCCTTTTCAAGTTTTAATAAGTTTTCCATTATTGAATTTTTCAAATTATCGATTCCAATATTACTTTTTGCGGAAATTTCCAAAATTTCGCTATTTTTCAAATTCTGAGTTGAACCAAGTATGGAATTCATAAATAACTTTGTCTGTGCGATTTCGTCATTATTTGCGTTATCTATTTTCGTAATAACCACGATTGTAGGTATTTTAAAGTTATCTAATATGAGTAAATGCTCTCCAGTTTGTGTTTTTGGCCCTTCTTTTGCATCCACCACTATTAGTGCAATATCAATTATGTCTGCAGCACTAACAACAGTTTTGATTAAATCGGCGTGCCCCGGAGCATCAACAAGCGTAACCATGTAATTTTGGTTTGTTTCTTCCTTCATTAAGTTAAATGATGAAAATCCCATATCTATGGTTATTCCTCGCTTTTGGGATTCGGGTAACTTATCTAGTGAAGAAGTAGAAGCTATTTCAGTTAATACGCCTGATAAAGTAGTTTTTCCGTGGTCTATGTGTCCAAAAATTCCTAAATTAATGTTTTTTAAGTCTTTTAAATCTTTTAAGTCTTTTAATTCGTTTAATTCTTTTGATAAATCCGCCATAATAATCGTACCATAAATTTAATTATTTAATTAAATAAGAGTTTAAATTAATTTATAATCATATATTGTTATCGTATTCATATATCGATATAATATTGTATATTACTTTATATTACTTTATATTATGTCATATTTTAAATTATATTTTATTTCATCATATGATTTATAAATCTATTTCAACATAATTACTATTGCTAACTAAAAATAAAAGTATAATAAATAAAAAATAAGATAGCTATAAAATAATTATAAAATAACTATAAAATAACTATAAAATAATTATAAAATAATTATAAAATAACTATAAAATAATTATATAAAAAATTCATATTGGGGGTTATTATGGATTTATCAAATGTAACAGTGGCAATAGTAGGTGCAGGTCCTGCAGGTTCCTCTTGTGCCAAAAAGCTTTCTAGAATGGGAATATCTGTAGATTTATATGAAAAAGATAAATTGGGGGGTCTCTGTTTAAACTATGGATGTAAATACATAAATGCACTCAAAGAAATTTCTGATTCAATCGATAGACTAAACGAAGTTAAAGGATTTAATGGACAGGATAAAGATAAATATAAATTAAATGACTTTATGAGCCTTGAAACATTAAACAAAAAAATAGATGAAGTTCATTCTGGCATTAGAAGAAATAGTTTTGAAAAATTAAAAAAAGAAGGTATAAATGTAATATATAAACGATTTGAAAAAGAGCAAGAGCAAAACTACGATTATGTAGTTTATGCCACAGGTATGGAATATCCAAGCATTTATGAGGAAATAATATGCAATAAATACTCAGATTTGGTTAAATTAAAAGAATTACCTGAAAAAATGGTCGTAATCGGTGGTGGAATATCTGCTTCGGAAATTTCGTCCGTATTTTCTTCACTAGGTACTGAAGTCAGTACGTACGTACGTTCTAACATATTAAAACGTATCACAGACCAGGACGTTAGAAAGTACGTTTTAAACCATATAATTAATTTTAACATACTAAAAGACGAAAACAAAACTAAAGAGTTATTAAACGATGAAAATGTGTACAATTTAATAGCATTTGGGGGGACTCGACCTTTCAGTGTGAATAGTAATTTAAGGGTTCGTTGCGACGTTGAAAATATATACGCTTGTGGTGACGCTATAGGTAGGAGTAACACTCCTATTTCTGCAAGACAAGGTGCTATCGTTGCGATTAACATACATAACGATATAACAAAAGAGCCATTGGTTAAATTAAGACCAATCCCGTATATGGAGGTAATACGTTTAAAAATACCATTAGGGATTATTGGAACTCAAACTAACGATTATAGGGAGATAAAAACCGGAAATGTACATGGTGCTTACTTTGAAAAGTATCGGGGCTTTAATAGAGTTTATTTTGAGGATGGAAAGGTCGTAGGGGGCGTTACTATGGGTTCACCGAATGAAGTTGCACCTTACTTTTTACAATATCTCAAAGGAAGTGGGGACTACAGTCATTTTTACAACATATTTCCAACATCTGACCCATTCCCGCCTTTGTTGAAAGAAATTGATAGAAAAAAGGACCATAATTAAAATAATAAATTAATAAAATAGAAAAACTAAAATAATAGAATTAATAAATAAAAATATGCTATTTTTTTATTTTTATTTTATTTTAAAAGTATTTACTTATTTAATTTAATATACTCGTTAAATGCTTCTCTTGTAGTTCCTACGACAATTCTATAGTAACTTTTACAATTGGAAGATTCTACGGATTCTAATTTACCCCTAATGGATACATTTTCGTCATTTAAACATTGACCTGCGTAAGTATGGGTAAAAGAAACTACTTCTTTTAAGGAATTTTTCATATTTTCCGTAACTTCATTAACATTTATATTTCCGTCATATCCCGTTATTTCTACGTTTTCAAGAGAATAAGTAGCTGGATTATCAAACATATAGTCATCATCCTTTACTTTGGCATTTATTTCAATGAAACCATTATTTTTATAGGATTTATCGCCGTAATTATCGTTTATTTCGTCCCATTCTCTTGTAGCCAATAAATCAAACATTGTTCCACATATGGAGCCACGATTGTATTTTCTTAATTCGTGCCATACAAATTCATCGTAACCAAGAGTATCGTCTTTAATTCTTTTAGTATATGCTTTTTTCCAGAAATTTTCAGATAGGGGGGTTATTTCAGGAATTTCTTCGTCTTCAAAGCATTTTTCTAAGATTTTCCTTGCCATTTTGTGATATTTCATACCGTAGATTACAAAATCAATGTCCGAACCTTCATTGTTAAGTTTTGGTATGGTGGAGCCAGAAACTCCCATATTATTAAAATCAATAGGTAAATTATTCTTTTTACCACATTCTTTTAACTTTTCAGCTAATTTTTTACATTTTTCTTCTAATGGAGTCTTTGGATTGTTTATTATTTCCATTAATCTATCTTTTGGACTTATAATCTGTTTTATATCGGCGTAAGGTATAGCGTGCAACAATACGTCGTTTACACTATCATAATAAACATATCTTGGATAATTTTGTTGTAAGATATCGTATGCAGTTTTCGAATCTGCTACCTTAATAAATTTTAACTCATTTCCGTTTTCATCTAATTTAATTCGTACATCGTCCTTATTTAAGTTATATATCGTCAATAACTCGTCAATTTCTTTATTCGTAACTTTTGATAGTTTATTTAAATTAATGTATCTTAAAAATGCTATTATTCTGTCGTTTGGGTGTTGGTAGGTATTAACTGCAAAATAACCCTCTTCAGTTTCTACAAAATCTCTTAATCTTGCTCTTAATGCTCTTAAATTTGACATTTTTACACCGATTTTAATAATTTTATGGATTATTTATCTATTTATCATATTATATAACTATTTTTATATGGTTCTGCCAATTTTATCAATTTTATCAATAATTTACACTGATAATTATTTAAATGATATGCTACTATTTTAATTGATACAACTTAAAATTTATAAATTTATAATCAAACTTTATAACTTTATAACTTAATGAGCGTATGAACGTATAAATGTATTTAATCAATTTTATGGTGAAATCATGGAAAAGAAAAAATCAACACTTAGAATATCTACAAAATTAAAAGTTAAAGGGATAATAACGGAATGTGACGTTATTTTATTGGTGGTAGATGCCAGAGACCCTGAAACTACTCGTAACTACGATTTAGAAAGTAGTATTATTCACAATGGTAAAAAACTTATATATGTGCTAAATAAAGCCGATTTAGTGCCTAAAGAAATTTTAGAAGTTTGGAAAAAGAAATTTATGGCGGAAAATCCTGACGCTTCGGTTGTATTCGTTAGTGCCACTCATAAATTAGGTACTAAGATATTAAGGGATGAAATAAAGCTTCATATATATACTGGTGCTAAAAATAAAGCTAAAAATAAGAGTTTATCTAATTCTAATCCTACTCCCATACCTCATCCAAATTCATCCAAAACTCAAAACATTGGCACTGTAGGGGTAGTGGGATACCCTAACGTAGGTAAATCTTCAATTATTAACTCACTTACGGGTAAAAAAAGTGCGAGGAGTGGTTTAGTTGCAGGTTTAACTGTGGGAGAACAATGGATTAAGCTTACAAAGGATATAAAATTATTAGACACTCCTGGAATAATTGAGCCAAATGACGATGACGAATTAATAATATCAGGAGCTTTAAGGTTTGAAAAATCAAAAAATATCACATCTCCAACTATTAAAATCCTTCAAAGGCTTCAAAAATTCGATAACACACTATTAAGCGAATATTATGGAATCGAAGAATTAAAGGATATCCCCGTTGAAAAAATAGATGAAGATACGATAGAATTAATCGGTAAAAAATTAAACTATCTTGCAAAAGGTGGTATTACCGATATAAACCGAGCTTCTAGGTCTATAATCGTAGATTTCCAAAGTGGTAAGTTAAATTACTATAAAAACGATAGATTAGCCATTAATACAAATGATAAATCCATTAAAAATGAAAGGAATGAAAGAATTAAGAATGAAAGAAATAATAAAGACGAAAATTTAATGGATACAGATAACGGAATAACCAAAAAGGTTGAAAAAGAAAAGAAAAAAGATGTAAGCAGTTTAAAAAGTAGTGAAGATAGTAAAGTAATCTTTGAGCACTTAAAAGACTGTATGTTAATTGAAGATGCAAAACAAGCCATTATGCACCTTGAAAAAATACCTGAAATTGTAAATCTTGATTTAAGAACTGGTAGATATAAGGTAAAAAAGATATTAGCTTGCGAAAAAATTTACGATAGTTACGTACTCGTTTCAGTTGGAGAACGAACTAAAGATACAGGCAGAAAAAGAATGCAAGAATTTGCGGATAAATACGGTATTGAGTTGTATTCTGAAGCTTTTAAGAAAATTGGAAACAATAATATATATATTGGAATTGGGGAAATTTAAATTAATAAATATAATTAATATAAATAAAAAAAGATAAAAACAATAAATAGAATAAATAATAACATATTAATTAAATTATAAAAATTTAAGGGTGTTAAAAATGGCTTACGATTATTCTATCGAAAAAGGTCCATCATATTCAATTTTAAAGTTAAATCTTAACAATGAAGGTGTAGTGACAGAAACTGGTGCAATGGTTTACATGGAACCAAGCGTAGAAATAAAAACACAAGCTAAAGGGGGTTTATTTGGCGTATTAAAGAGAGCTGTAGTTGGTGAAAGTTTATTCCTAAATACATTTAGCGGTTCTGGTAAATTAGCTTTAGCACCATCTTTATCTGGGGATATACAATATCATAAATTGAATGGTACCTTATACGTACAACACGGAGCTTATTTGGCATCATCCCCAAATATCGATATAGACACCAAATTTGGGGGTTCTAAATCTTTCTTTGGCGGTAAAGGTTTATTTTTAATGAAGTTAACAGGTGACGGAGATTTATTCTTATCATCCTACGGTGCAATAGAAACAGTTGAATTAAACAACGAATCATTGGTTGTTGACAACGGTAACTTGATAGGATTTACCGAAGGATTAGACTATCAATTAACCAAAGTAGGCGGTTTAAAATCAACTTTATTGGGTGGAGAAGGTTTAGTATATAGATTTTCAGGCACTGGAACAATCTATATCCAAACAAGAAACGTAGAGAGCTTTGTGGACTTTATATTACCTTACATACCTACTCAAACCAAATAATTTAGATTAAATTTTGTATAAATTAACTAATTTACTAATTTACTAATTTTTTAAGTTTTATATTTATTTTTTTGTAAAATTTCTATTTTTTAAGTTTTAATGAAGTTTTAACTATTAATTCACTCATTTTATCAAGCGTATACGGCGTAATCGGTTCGCCATCTTTAATTAAGCCTCCCGTACCTACAACAGTATGATTCGCCATATTTTTCATGAATTCTACTGGACCTTTTGCTTCTTGCGACATTTCAACTTTTACAGGCTTTTCAATTCCAAAAACACCATTTGTAGATATAAATTGCTTATCATTTTTTAACGCGTAATCTAATACCGATTCTCGTATTTTTAAAGTATCCCCGCCAGCTATAACCGATATTATGACATCGCCTTCTATATATTTTATATTTTCAACATCTACGTATTTTGGAATCCCTATTATTTTTTCAGGATAATAATCCTCTAAAAATTTAGTTTTAAAGTCCCCTACTTTTGCACCATATTTTCTATGGACAATGTCATTTTTATCGATTTTTGCACCGTCAAAAACTTGTATTTTTTCAAAGCCACCCCTATGGACTTCTAATAAATCCATAACTACTCTAGCACCCAAGCGACCTGCTCCAAGAACGGTAACGGTTCCTGTAGCTTTTAAGTTATCCTCTAAAGCTTTTATTTCGACCATATCATCGTTATTATTATTCAATTTTTCCATAATATCCCATTTTAATTGTATTTTATTAGTTTATTATTTTTACTATTTTTATTATTATTTTAACAATTTTATTATTAATTTTATTTTTTAATTCCAAATATAATATGTCTTTTACGTTTTCCAGACTGAATTTCGTACTTTTCCAACTTTAAGTTACAGTTTAAAATTTTATTTTCAACCAATACGCGCCTTTCTTCAGGTTTATCCGGAAACATAAATGCAATAATTCCATTTTCATTTAAAACGTCTTTTGCTTCTTCAATTAAATTTTCTGAAAATTTTTCCCCGTATTTGCCACCACCAATTAACTCGACTTTTTCAGCATCTGCACCCCCAAAACTCCGTATCGAAGCGACCGAATGGTCTGAATAGTATGGAGGATAGGTAAATATTATATCAAATTTATTATTTAATTCTTTATTTAATTCCAAAATGTTTTTTATTAAATTTCCTTGAGAATTAACAAATTTAATTGGCAATTTTAATTTATCTAAATTATTGGAGTAATTTTCCCGTGCTATTTCCAAATATTCTTCTTTAATATCTGTAGCATAAATATTTATTAATTTATCATCTTTTTCACAGTTATTGGTTAATTCGCAGAAGTATTTTGACATTAAAATTGATAAAATCCCTGAACCAGTGCCTATTTCTAAAATATTTAATTTTGGCTTATCTAAATTATCTAAATTATCTAAATTATCTAAAAATTTATTTATTATGTAATAAATAAACGTATATCGGTTAACGGGGGTAGGTACTAACGCATCGCTATGAAATTTCATATTTAAGTCATATAATCCTTTTAAAATTGCTACGTTGTATTCATAAACTGCTTCTTTGGAATTAAAATCAATTTTATAAATTTCCTTTCCTGATTTATTTATCGTTATTTCCACATATTTTTTTAAATTTTCATTAAATATTATGGCGTCTTTTATTTTTAATCCAATAAATTTGTCATCAATATTCTTTTTTTCCATAATTTGACCTGTAATTATTTATAATTATTTATAATTGTGTTTAACCCAGCGTAATATTAACTATATAATTATATATAGAGTATAACTATAATTGTATTAAATATATTTACTTTAACGTACAAAATATAAAAAAGCGTGGTTATAATGCGAGAAGTATTATTATCAGAATGTATTCAAATACTATATGAGAATAATTTTGTAATTTCAAAGCCATCTTTGGACAGGTCGTGCTTTGATTTGATAGCAAGAAGGGGAAACACGAGATTGCTTATAAAAGTGCTAAAAAACATAGATAGCTTAAGCTCTCAGCAATCCGACGAATTATGTAAAATATCGTCTATAGTATCCGCTACACCCATAATAATTGGTTCTAGGACTCGTAATTCAACAATGGAAGACGAAGTAGTTTACGAACGTCACCATATAAAAGCAGTTACTTCAAAAACTTTTGAAAACCAGATAACTGGGCAACCTCCCGTAGTTTATGCGGATAGGGGTGGTTTTTTCGTTAATATCGATGGTACTGTGTTAAAACGAACTCGTGAGCAATTAAATATTTCAGTCGGCGAATTAGCGGAAATATCCCGCGTTTCAAGGAAAACCATATATAAATATGAGCAAAATGAAGCAAACCCGTCTGCTGAAGTTGCAATTAAGATTGAGGAATATTTGGACGTTCCACTTGTTAAGGGCTTACACATTATAAGGGAAGATATTGAAATATCTAGTCGAGAAAAAAACACGGATTCCGCCCGCAATGATAATATCAAATATGATACGAATAGTATAAAAAATAGCGAATTGACAAAAAGTCATCAAAATCAATCTGAGGAAGACAGCTTTAAAAGTAACGTACTTGATTTATTTAGTGATTTGGGATTTAATGTAACCGAAACGACTAGGGCACCTTTTGATGCGCTCGGAGAAGATAAAGAAAACTCCAAAAACTTGTTGTTCACAAATATTCAAGAATCTAGCAACGAAGAAGTAAAAAGAAAAGCTTTGATAGTCAACGAGATATCACAATTATTCAACAGTCATTCCATTTTGATATTGGAAAATAAAGATATGCAATATAAAAGAATTGCAGCCCTTAGTTTAAAAGAATTAGAGCAAATGGGAGATACTGAAGAACTATTGAACTTTTTAAAGGATAAAAATAAAAAATAATAATAAAATAATAATAAAATAATAATAAAAATAGAAAATAATAATTTTGAGTTGATTAATTTGAATAATATAATCAAAGTAATTGTGAATTACAATAATCAGGAAAAAACAATTGAAATTGAAGAAAATAGTACTGTAAATAATCTTATTAATTTAATGGATTTAGAGGACGTTTTAATTGTTAAAAGCGGAGAAATACTATCCGATGATGATATATTAAAAAATAATGATAAATTAAGAATATTGCCCGTAGTTTCTGGTGGTTAATTTAAAAAATAAAAAATAAAAGTTAATAAAATAATTAATAAAATAATTATTTAAAATTATTTAAAATAATTGATAAAAATCAGTAGTGGTGATTCTATGATAAGCCGTGAAAATGCGTTAAATATCTTAAATTCCACATCATCAACAGAAATTTTAGAAAATTTATTAGATTTATCAAAATTTGATAATACAAACAATGCAGATAATACAAAAAATACAAATAAAGTCATAACTTATTCAAAAAATGCTTTTATACCGGTTTGTACCTGGTGCAGAAATATTTGTGGTTACTGCACATTTAGAGAAGAAAATTACACGCTTTTAACAAAAGAACAAATGAAAGAAACGCTTAGGGAATCGGATAAATACAATTGTCACGAAGCTCTTTTTACTTTCGGGGAAAATGTAGACGAGAATCCAAAAATAATGGAAGAATTAAACAAAATGGGCTATGGTAACATTGTTGAGTACCTCTACGATATTGAAGACTGGTGTTTAAATAATACGGACTTATTACCCCATACAAATTGTGGAATACTTTCTTACGAAGATTTAAAAACATTACGGGAAGTTAACGCGTCTATGGGTTTAATGTTGGAAAATTCAAGTAGTAGACTTTGCAATACGGTTGCTCATAAAGATAGCATGGGAAAATTGCCTAAAACACGTATAGAAATGATAGAAAATGCGGGAAAATTAAAAATACCTTTTACAACCGGTATTTTAATAGGTATTGGGGAAACTAAGGAAGAATTGGTAGATTCACTTTTTGAAATTAACAGGATAAACGAAAAATATGGGAACATACAAGAAGTAATAATTCAAAATTTTAGGGCTAAAAAGGGCATAGCTATGGAGAATTATCCAGAACCTACTCCCCTTGAGGTTTTAAAAACAATTATTATATCTAGAATGATTTTAAAAGATATTTCCGTTCAAGTACCTCCTAATTTAAATAAAGAAACCGGTCAATTATTACTACTTGCAGGTATTGACGATTGGGGTGGAGTTTCGCCAGTTACAAAAGATTTTGTCAACCCTGAAGCGCCTTGGCCAGAGATTGAGGAATTAAACAAATTTAGTGCTGAATTAGGCTATACTTTAGTCGAAAGATTGCCCGTATATGCGAAGTACATCAACAATGATTGGTTGGACGAAAGAATATATCATAAAATTCAAGAAATTAAAAGAATTAGAAATTAAAAACTAAAATAAAAAATAAAAGAATAACTTAATATAGAATAAATTAAGAATTATAAAGTAAATTGATTACAATATTTAATTTATATTTTTAATTAGGTGTAATTATGGAAAAAAACAATTCAAAAGTAATATTAGTTGGTGCAGGCCCTGGAGACGAGGAATTAATAACTTTAAAGGGAATTAATGCAATAAAAAGTGCGGAAGTTATAATATACGATGATTTAGTTGGGGAAAACATCATAAAAAATAACGCATCCAAAGATGCTGAGCTCATATATGTTGGGAAGAGAAAAGGCAAGCATTCGCACAAACAGGAAGAAATTAACCAAATTATAGTCAATAAAGCAAAAGAAAATAAACTTGTAGTCCGATTAAAAGGTGGAGACTCTTTTGTATTTGGTAGAGGGGGCGAAGAAGTACTGGCAATAAAAAAAGAAGGCATAGCTTATGAAATTATACCTGGAATTACTTCATCTATTTCAGTACCGGAAATATTTGACATACCAGTAACTCATAGAAAAGTTGCAACATCTTTTACTGTAGTAACAGGACATGAAGCAGAAGATAAGTCGGAAGGCGAAAAGCAAGTTAAATTAGAGGATTTAAACGCTCAAACAATTGTTATATTAATGGGAATTTCTAACTTGGAAAATCACGTAAAAAAATTGTTAAGAAATCCAAGAAGAAACGAAAATACACCTATTGCAATTTTAATGGATGGTACCCGAGATAATCAAAGAATGGTTAAGGGAACGCTCGGAACCATTGTAGAAATTGCACAAAACAGCGACGTAAGAGCTCCTGGAATTATCGTAGTAGGCGATGTTGTTAACATATTAGATATTTAATTTATTTATTTTCTTTTTATTATTATTATTTGTTTAAGTTTTATTTTAACTCTTTATTTTAATTTGTTCCATATTTGATTATCGTTATTTTGTTCTTTTTGTTCTGTTTTTATATATCCTTGATTTTCCCCAGATTTAAATAAAAAATTATTTATTTAATTAATTAAATAAATAATTTTATAATAATTATGGAGGATAATATGTATAAAAACTACAAAATAACATTTTTTATGTTACTACTAGTAACAATGTTGGCTGTTAATGCAACATATGCAGATACTGCAATAAATGGACAGTATACAATAAATACACCGGGTAAATATTATTTAACAGATAATATAACGGTTTCCAGTGGTAATGTTATAAATATTCAATGTAACGATGTAATACTCGATGGAAAGGGATTTACTATAAACGATAGTAGTACCACTACTGTGAATTACGGAATAGATATATCCAATGCAAATAATGTAACAATAAAAAACTTTAATATATCTAATGTAGGCAGAGGTATTGGAATCGGCAATTCTAATAATGTTACAATTATTAATAATAATGTAAGTTCGAACAAAGAGTATGGTATACACGCAAATGACGATTCTAATGGCTTAATTATTACTAATAATACCATAAGTTTAAATAAATATGGTATTGACCTACAAACGCTAGATAATACAACTATTACTAATAATACCATAGTTTCAAATATTGATAGTGGTATTGGGTTATCCCGGGTATATAATACTAAAATTATGGATAATAATGTAAGTTTAAATAAGAACTATGGTATTCTACTAGCAGAAATAACGAATATATCTATTATAAATAATACGATAAATTCAAATACTGAATCAGGTATCCTGATGTATAAGGTAGCTGGCATCATCAATATTATAAATAATACTGCAAATTCAAACAAATATGGTATTAACCTAAAAAATGTAGATAATGCAATTTTTATCAATAATACTGTAACTTCAAACAATTATCATGGTATTTACTTAGAATATTCAAATAATAACTCTATTACAAACAATAATGTAAGTTTAAATACTCAGTGTGGTATTCATATAGATAATTGTGATAATAACTCTATTACAAACAATACTGCAAATTCAAACGATTATCATGGTATTTATGCACGAATTTCTAATAATAATACGATTATAAATAATAATGCAAATTCAAACAATTTTAATGGTATTTATATATATAAAACACGAGTTAACACAGTTTTAGATAATGACGCAAGTTTAAATTACTATAACGGTATTTACTTAGAATATTCAAATAATAACTCTATTACAAACAATAATGCAAGTTTAAATACTCAGTGTGGTATTCGTATAGATAATTGTGATAATAATACGATTATCAATAATACTGTAACTTCAAACAATTATTATGGTATTTATGCACGAATTTCTAATAATAACACAATTATAAATAATACTGCAAATTCAAACGATTATAATGGTATTTATTTATCTAATGCTAATAATAACTCCATTATTAATAATAATGCAAGTTTAAATACTCAGTGTGGTATTTACATCTATAAAACACGAGTTAACACAGTTTTAGATAATGACGCAAGTTTAAATTACGATAACGGTATTTACTTAGAAGACTCTACTAATGCAACACTTACAAATAACACAGTCTATTCAAATGGTGAAGAAGGTATTAAACTCTTTAGTTCACACAATAATACAATTAAATATAATAACGCAAGTTTAAATTATGATGAACAGGGCATTTATATCTCAAATTCATGGAATAATACGATTATAAATAATACTGCAAATTCAAATCAGGAAGAGGGTATTTACCTCACTTCATCATCTAATAATATAATTGCGAATAATACCGTATGTTTTAATGAAGATGAAGGTATTCACATAAGTAATTCACACAATAATACATTTATAAATAATAATATAAGTTTAACTAAATATGATCGTGGCATTTATATCTCAAATTCATGGAATAATACGATTGCGAATAATACTATGAATTCAAACGATTTTTCAGGTATTCATGGCGATAGATGCTACAATAATACGATTGCGAATAATACTATGAATTCAAACGGCGAAAAGGGTATATTATTAGAAAATTGTGGTAATAACACCATTATTAATAATATTATAAGTTTAAATATAGATAATGGTATTTATTTAATTAATTCAAATAACAACTCAATATATAACAATATATTCAATAATACGGAAAATATCAAAACAGGTATAGTTGTTGGTTTAAATTACTGGAACACTACAAAAGAGAACGGTGGA
>NZ_JANUCQ010000004.1 GCF_024807035.1 Methanococcus voltae PS | reverse complement strand
AGATTAGGAACTGAAGCTGCTTTAAAATATTTTGAAACTCTTACTGAGTTACCTGACGAACCTATAACTGTAGAATGGGTTGACGGAGGATTTAAAGTAATTGAGTAAACTCAATTACTACTTTTTTTATTTTTTTTTAGTTTTTTAGAATAAACGATTAATGTAACTTATTAATTTTAAAATATAAAAAAAGAATATTTATTTATTATTTTATTGGCCAAGTAGTAGTACTTGGAGCTTCTGGCATTTTACCAATTTTTTTCTGGATTAATTCAGGCCAGTCTTCGAATTCAAGACCGTATTGGGATAAGAAACCCATTACCCATCTAGTTAATCCATAACCTGTACAACCAGTCCATACTTTTCTACCTTTGTAGTCTTTAATACCAAATCCTTCAACAAAGTGTGTACCGTGTATATTTGCAGAAGTTACAGCTACACCTTTTCTTTCGTCTTTGATATGTGGCATCCAAAGTCTCATTTCGTATTTTGGAACGTCAGGGAATTCAATTCCTCTATCTTCTGATTTTCTACCTTCTAAGTAGAATGGGTCGTCCCCTACTTCGGTCCAGTATTCTAAATCTAATTTTTCAGCTAATTTTTCAGCATAAAGCAATGTATCGTCTCTAGTTTTTTCAACAAACTCTGGACTACCCATCCATACACATTCGCCTCTTAAGAATTCATTTACTCTATCAAGACCTTTAGCTCCTCCGCCTTCCCATCTGTAGGTCCAACCGCTTTTATCAAAGAATTTGAACGGTTTTTCAATATCTACCAATTCATGGTCAAAGAAGCTGTAGAATGGCTCACACTGAGCAGGTGCAAGAACATATCCTGGGTCTCTTAACAATCCTTTTAAGGTATCCACAGGAATTTCTTTTTTAATCATCATTTCGTTAACAAATTCCTCAAACATTTCAGGGTCCCTTTTTGGAGGGGATACGTAGTACATACCTTCAGGTAAACCTTCTAAGTACCTCATTTTGTACATAACGTCTAAAGGAATTAATTTAGGGAATAAACATTCGTCAAAGCCAACTTTTTCAATACATTCTTCAACGATTAAGCTTTCAAATGCTCTGAATAATTTTGCCATAGGTGCTGTATAGAACCATTGTCCCCTACCAACAAATCTTCTAACCCAGCCTTTAGCTTCTGCTAGTTCTGTAGGTTCTTGCTCAAATACGTTGTTTCTTGTCGTTTTGTATTCTGAAACGATTGTACAAGGTGCAATTTTACAAACTTCAAAAGTTAAGTCGTCAGAACCTTTTTTATCTAATTTTTCTAATTCATTTCTTACAAATTTGATAGCCCTATCGATTATATTCCTTTTTAATTCGCTATCTCCCATATCCGCAAATATGATTTTTACACCGTGTTTATCGTAATCAACGTCACATTCAGGTACTTTTAACTTTTTATCCTTTAAAGTTTCCATATATTCTTCGTTAGTAGGTATTGTGATAACGTATTTTTCAATTAAAATGTCTCTGATTCCGATTTGGTGTTTTCTACCAACTTTTTCCATTATCGGTTTTTTCAATCTGACAATACCTTCATGAGCTCTGGTGTAAGTTCCAGAAATCATGTGTAATTTGAGTTCTTTGCCTTCAAATTTGTAACTCATGATTTTAGAAGCTTCGTCTTCCTTACCTTCAGGCACTCCTTTTAAAAATATGCTTCTGTCGTTCAATACTTCGATAATATCGGTTTGTGTTTCTTCTGATACATCCTTGCTGAATGTAATTATCCCGTTTAATTCAAATTTCATAATTTCACCATTAATATTCACTAAAATTTAAGTTAATTTGATTAATTTTGATTATGATATGAAATAATAATTAATATCTAATTTATTTATGCTATTTTAATGCTATTTTGTATTGGAATTTATTTATAATTTATTTATAATTTATTTTTGTTATTTTTACCATATTCATTATATTTTAGCAGTATTTAAATTTAATTAATTAAAAAGATATAACTATAATAACTAAGATATTTTTAAATACGCAATATAAGGTACAATGTATTAAAATTATATAAAGTAACGTGGGCGGTAACATGGATTATTCAAAACTTAAGCGCAATAAAGAAGGTATAAAAAATTCAATTGAACAATTTAAGCACGAAAAGATAGATTGCAAAAATTATTGGATTAACAAAGATTTCAAAGAAAATAATGAAAATAATGAAAACAATCAAAAAAATCAAAATAATTCAAATTCCTTATCAAAAGACTATAATTTCTTTGCAATAGATGGAAGTTTTAACCAACGAAGTTTCCTTGATTTTAGCCTTTATGTGGTAGGTGCTGAAGCTTATGGTCATAAAGTAGGGGAAAAAGTAACTCATTTATTAAATGCGTGGGATTCAGGCGTAATTTTGCCTTATCAATATAGTAAACGAAGTAGATTAGAGCACTACATGGCAACTATGGAACTCAAACTTGCATTGTGTATATTAACAAATAATTGTTCAGAACCATTTGATTATTATATATATGACGGTTCGGTCTATTCCTGGTTAATACACGCTAAAATGAACCGTTTATTAACGTTAGGTCAATATGAACATTATATTAATTACTTTAATGAAAAATATGGGGAAGAATTTAGAACGTATTTATTAAACGAATTAAATTGTCAGGAAATAAATGCTTATTCGAATTTCTACAATGACGCAAATATAAAAGACAAAGAACAAACTGAAGAACTTGGGGATAGTGAATTAAAAGTACTTTTTGAACAATTAGAATATAATATAATACTTTCAGAGCTTTTAAAGCATAAGGATAGAATAATTGGAGTTTCCAAAACATCCAAAATGAATGTTTACTTTAAAGATAGCTTACGCTCTGATATGGCGATATTTTCAAGATGTGAACCAGGGTATTCCAAACCTTTAAATTTAGCTGAAGAAGACTTAAAATCAAAAAGCACAATCGATGAACTAAGAAAATTTGATATACACATTGATACTTTAAATTACCAATTTTTAAAGTTCAAAAAAGGAGCTATGGGCATAACATCATTTAAAAAATTGGATGAAGAGGTTTTTGACGCTCTTTATAAAATAACCGATACAAATTACCCCTATATCTTAAAAAAATGTCACGAAAAAGTAAAAATATCCGAAGTAGAAATGGATAAATACGTTAAATATCTAGGAATTTATGAAGATACCGAAAGAGGTGTTTATTTAGATTAAATTAATAAAAAATATTATTTTTATTTTTATTATTAAATAGCTTAAATAGGTTAAATAGATTAAATAGATTAAATAGATTAAATAATTCCTATTTTATGAATTTTCTTTGTCATTCAATTTATATATGAGAATTTAATATATCTATATGAAAAAATATATAATCTTAGAATAGATATACCAACCAATAAGTGGTAAAATGAACTCAGAAAATGAATTAGGCAACGATTTAAATAACGAAGAAATAGTATTAAAAAATTATGCAACAAATGAAGAGATAAAGTATAATAAAAAAGATGTCGAAAAATGGGATAAAACCTTAGTATGGCACCCATTCACGCAAATGCAAGAATACGGAGAAGGAAAACCTATATTAATTGAAAAAGGCGAAGGAAATTACCTAATAGACATAAACGGCAAAAGATATTTTGATGGCGTTTCCTCCGTATGGTGTAACTTCTTTGGACACTCCGAAGATAGGATAGCTAAAGCAATATCGGAACAAGCGTTTAAAATAGCTCATTCAACACAACTGGGTTGTGGAAACACCACTTCAGCAATACTTGCAAAAAGATTTGCAGATTTTGCACCAAAACACCTTAACAAAGTATTCTTTTCAGAAGATGGTGCTGAAGCTGTGGAAATAGCTGTAAAAATGGCTTTTGAATACTGTCTTTTAAAGGATAAAAAGAATAATACAAATGACAATAATAATACAAATAAAGATAACGATAATAATAGTAATAATAATAACGAATTTAAGAGAACTAAGTTTGTATCCGTTAAAGAAGGATATCACGGTGATACTGTCGGTGCAATGAGTGTAGGTGGTAGTGAATTATTCCACGGCTGTTTTAGACCGTTATTATTTGATGGTTACTTTGCAGAAGCTCCTTACTGTTACAGATGCAGACACAACCCTCAATTTAAAGATACTGATGACAGAAACGAGCAAGGCTGTAATATGCAGTGTCTCGAAAACATTAAAAAGCTTATATCTGAGAAAAAAGACGAATTATTTTGCGTAATTCTCGAAGCAGGCGTTATGGGCTCAGCTGGTATGATACCTTACCCAAAAAACTATATCGAGGAAGTTGCGAAAACCTGTAAAGAACACGATATAATATTAATTCTCGACGAAATAGCAACATTCGGACGTTTAGGTAGTGCATTTTTCTCAGAAAGAGAAGAACTAACAGGTATTGAAAAACCAGATATTATATGTATGGGAAAAGCAATAACTGGCGGTTATTTGCCCTTAGCATTGACAATTGCAACCGATGAAATATACAACGAATTTTTAGGGACTTACGGAGAATGTAAGCAATTATTCCACGGTCACACGTATGCAGGAAACCAAATAATATGTGCAGCATCTCACGCTACATTAGATATACTCGAAAATGATAAACCTTTCGAAAAAATCGGGGAAACTATAAATTACTTACATAAAAAGCTTGATAACTTAAAAAAGCTTTCAAAAGTTGGAGACGTGAGAAAATCTGGTTTAATGATAGCAATTGAGATTGTAAAAGACAAGGAAACCAAGGAAATGTACGATTACGGCGATAAAGTAGGTTATAAAATAACCGATAAATTACTTGAAAAAGGTATTTATATCAGACCGATTGCCAATAAATTGATTTATGTATTACCCTTATCTTTAACAAAAGACGAAATAAACTTTATATGTGAAAAAACATACGAAGCAATTGAAGAATCAATAAAAGAAAAAATATTGTACTAATTAGAATATTAGTAATATTACTTTTTTATTTTTACTTTTTATTTTTACTTTTCATATTTAATTTTTATTTCTTTTATCTTTTTTATTTTTATTCTTTACAAATCTTTTTATAGTAAATTCTTTTTATACTACTTTAAATTTTACAAATTAGACATTTAGCAAGTATATGAGGGAAATTTTGGAAAATAATACTACTAATACTAAGGATAATGATAATTATATTAGCAATAACGATAATAATCAAATAAAAAACGTTGTATTTTTAGAATATACTGTAGCTACGGGTGTACCTGACGAAAATCTTTTAAACGAAGGCAAATTGATGTTTGATACACTTTTAAACCAATTTTTAAATTCGGACTCAAAATATAATGTCACTTGCTTTTTAGATGAAAACATCTATAAAAAGTATGCTAAAGACTACAATATGATTAACAAATCGTCTCAGAATAGGTTAAATATTGTTATAACTCATAACACCTGGTTAAAATCTGAAAAAGATGAAAAAGATGAAAAAGAATCTTTAATTTCGGATTACAAAGAGAAGTTAGCTGAAATTTTAAGAAAACATAATGAAAAAAACATTAGAAATTATGGAAATTATAAAAATCGTAAAATTGAAACAGCAGGTTTTGTGATTGGCCCTGAAAATGATGGCAAATTGGCGCAACTTACAAAAATAATAGAAGATAATGAAGCTATATTAAATATAGGGTGCAGTAGCGAAGGTGTAATGATTGCAGGTGATAAATACCTTACCTATTTAGCAATAAAAGATAAGGTACCCACGCCTAATACATTACCGATTAAAAAATATATTATTAAAGAAAATTTAGGCTGTGATGGAATACATGAAGTTATAGGCGATAATTTAATCGTTCAAGAATATTTTGAAGGTGTTCCTTACTCGTACGTTTTCATAGTGTCAAGTAATTCAAAAAATTTAAACAATTCAAGTGATAAATACGAATTATACCCTATTTGTATGAATAAACAGTATATAACAGACTGTTACTGTGGCGGAGAAATAAATATTAATCACAAACTAAAGGAAAAGGCAAAAGAGCTATGTGCCGAAACTCTACAATGTATCAACGGATTAAATGGATACATCGGAGTAGATTTTATGATTAACGAAGAAACTGAAGAAATAACTATAATTGAAGTAAACCCTCGTATAACAACGTCAATACATGGTATAAATACCGAACCCCCATTGTGTGACCTTTTAATTGAGAATGTATCAAATAACAATAAAATGTCAAATGATAAACTAAATTATAAAATCAATAAGGGTTTAAAATTCTACAGGGACGGCAGAGGATTTAAATTTGAGGAATTGGAATAATTTAAAACATAGAAAATATAATAAAATAAATTAATAATTACAAAATAATAATTATAAAATAATAAAAAATAACTAATAAAATAAAAAAGTAAAAATTAAAGTAATTCCTTATATTTTTTTGCACTTTCTTTTGGATTTTCATTTAAGTAAATTGCTCTACCCACGATTACGTAATCATTTTCATCTAAAACTTTTAAAACTTCTTTCAAATCTCCACCTTGTGCACCAACACCAGGCGAAATTACAAAAGCATTATTTGCAATCTCTTTTAATTCTTTAAGCCTCGCAGGTCTTGTTGATGGTGCAACAATACCATTTACTTTTAAATCGCCTGCCATTTTTGCAATTTCATTTGCAATAGGTTGCATAAATGATGTAGCGCCACCGTGGGACATTTCAGTGACCATAATAACTTTTTTAGGATTTTTAGGGTCTTTTTTGTTGTATTCCTTGGCTACATCCATGATAGCTTTAACACTGTCTGGACCAACAAAACCTTGGCAAATAATCCCGTCTGCATAATTCAAAGTTAATTTTGCTATTTTTTCATTAGTTGAGGGTATGTCGGCTACTTTAAAATCGCAAATAACTTCTTTGCCGGTTTTATCTTTAATTCTTTTTACTATGCCCAAATCTGTGGCAAGTACTAAGGGATATCCTATTTTAATACAATCTACGTATTCTGAAGTCTCTTCAGATATTTTTATAGCTTCGAACTCGTCTAATACATCTAATGCAAGCATTAATTTAGGCATAATTTCACCTTTATCCATAAATCTAAAATATAATTATAAAATTTAAGTTAGTTTAATTTAATTTAATTTAGTTTAATTTAATTTAAAATATAATACACTATTTATTAATTTATTTTAATATTAATTTTAATTAATTGTTTTATCGATTATCTCGAGAGCTTTTTCAATATCCTCATAACTCGTAGCATATGAAAATCTAACGTTATTTTCACCATTGGAACCAAAAGCACGACCTGGAACACATAAAACACCGTTTTCAATTAATTTTTGAGCAACGTCCATTCCAGTACCGTATTCGCTAACGTCTGGGAAAATATAGAAAGCCCCTTCAGGTTTAATAACTTTAAATTTATCTTTTAATCCATCATATATTAAATTTCTTCTTCTTTCAAACTCTTTTACCATATCCTTAACGCACTGTTGACTACCGTTTAAAGCCTCTAAAGCACCATATTGTGCAAATGAGGTCGCACAAGCAAACCCAAACTGGTGAATTTTCAAAACATTGTCTATAATATTGTATTTCGAGTCTAGGTTTTCATTTACTGCCATATATCCAAGTCTCCAACCTGTCATAGCGTATGCTTTTGAAAATCCATTTATAACGATACAGTTGTCGGTATAACTTGCAGGAGAGTGGTGTTTTTTACCGTAGATAATTTTTTCGTAAATTTCATCGGAAATAATAATAATTTCGTTATCTTCTGCAATTTGGGCAAGTCCCTTAACTTCTTCTTTTGAAGCAACTGTTCCTAATGGATTTGAAGGGCTATTATGCACAATACATTTTGTATTTTTATTTACTTTCTCATTTAAATCATCAAGGTCTATTTTAAAGTCATTTTCATGTTTTAAATCCATACTAATAGGTTTACCTTCGGATAATTGAACCATATTTTTGTATGTTACGAATCCCGGGTTTGGTATAATTACTTCGTCCCCTTTTTCAGTGAAAGCCATAATTGAAAGCATAATGGCTTCAGAAGCTCCGCAAGTTACCATTACTTTATTTTGAGGAATATCTAAATTATTATCCTTTTTTAATTTTTCAGATATCGCTTCTGTTAATTCAGGAATTCCCATATTTGGCACATAACTAGTAATTCCTTTATCTAGTGCAGTTTTACAGGCATCAATAATGTTTTGTGGCGTATTAAAATCTGGTTCGCCGATACCTAAGTTTATGGAGTCTTTTGACGCCATATTAAATATTTTTCTAATTTCTGATTGTTCTGTATTTAATAATTTTTTGGTTATCATTTTTACACCATTACGTCATTTACGCATAATTCGTTTACCTTATGATTAAATAACTATATTAACATAATTTATCATATAATATTTATGATAAAATAGAATATGATAAAGTAGCATATACTAATAAATTTTTATTAAATTGTTATTATTTAATATAGATTCTATATAAAAATATATGTAACTTTGATATGATTAAAGTTAATTAAACCATAGAAAATTGATATTTGAATTAAATTAAATTTAAAATAAAATTGGAATAAATTAGAATAAGATTAAAATAAGATTAAATAAATTAGAATAAGATTAAAATAAGATTAAATAAAGTTCTAACTCCGTAAAATTAAGTGTGCGTGAAAAAATGAGAAAATTCCAAATAAATAGGGAAACTAAAGAAACTAAGATAGGATTAGAGTTAAATATAGATGGAACAGGAGTATATAGTATTGTAACGGGCATACCATTTTTTGACCATGTTTTAAATTCTTTTTCAAAACATGGTTCATTCGATTTAAACTTAAGAGCAAATGGGGATTTGGAAGTCGATGACCATCACACCGTGGAAGATGTAGGCATAGTTTTAGGTCAAGCGTTCAATAACATCGAAAAGGCCAACATAAAGCGGTTTGGTTGGGCAATGATACCAATGGACGAAGCAAAAGCAACATTTTGTATTGACATAGGCGGTAGACCTTATGTCGTAGGCGATTACGTGCCTAATACTGAAAAAATAGGTAATTTCTCTACCGAAAACGTTGTTCACTTCTTTGAATCGTTTGCAAATCACGCAAAGGTCAATATTCACTTTGAAGTAACTGGTAAAAATGAACATCACAAAGTAGAAGCCTTATTTAAAGCTTTTGGGATATCAATGGATATGGCTACACAAAATGATAATAGAAAGGGCTTAATTAGTACAAAAGGTACTATTTAAATGAAATAACTATTAAAAAGAATAACAAATAAAAAAATAAAAAAATAAAAATAGAATAAGTAAAACCTAAAAATGAATAAAAAATAAAAATAAAAGTAAAAAAATAATTATTTAATTAATAATTTAATTAAATAATTATTTTTATTAGTATATTAATTGTTTATGCCGTAATATACAAATCTATGCTTGTTTTGTTAGTTTTAATATCCCAGTAAGTGTTTAGTGAATAATTGCCCTTGTTTTTATTCGCTAATACAACATGGGACATGGTTATATCGTCAATATAGTAATCTGGGAATTTGTGGAGGATATCCCCATATGAATATTGTAATTTAGTTGTATTACCCATATCAGCCATATTTGATAAATTTATAATATTATATCCATTATTTGCCAATTTTTTTGCCAAGCTGTTATTCAATTCTATTAAGTCACTTTTTGAAGGTTTTTGAACGTTTAATTTTGAAATATTGTATTCGTAATTAAATTCATATGTTCCAAACTCTTCATTTTCGGTTAATCTCATTACTTTGACTACGTTATCTACACCAGGTTTACTTATTTTCTGTAAGTACGAAGCTAGATAATCTACATCAGAACCTTTGTCAACTGCCAATAACTGACTATTTCCACCCTCATTTATTTCCGTAGCCACGAATAGATGACTATTTTTATCATCATATATCATGTATATAAAATAAACAGGATATCCATTTTTCAGCAATTGCGATGCAGTAAATGTTGCAAAATCTCTGCAAACACCTTCTTTTAAGTCCAAAAGCTGATTGGGGGAAAGTATGTCCACATATTGACCATTATATTTCAAAGTATTACGATTATAAGTGTAATCAAAATTTTGATTTTGCCATTTTGAAAGTAAATATAGATAGCGATATTTATCGTCTGCTGAAATAATATTTGGTGTATTGTTCAATCTGTATTTATTATAATAGGGGGCTATATAATAATTGTACGATTGTAGCGATAATTTATTACTATAATAGTTATTAATTGTATATAATTCGTCACTATTCAGTGAGTTTTCGTTATAATAATCGACGGGATTAGTATATGCACTCTGAGCGCTTACTGTATTTGTGGATGTTATAAGTATAAAACCTATAACTAGACATAATGTCGTAATCATTACGTTTTTTATTAGTTTGGGGGAATCTAACCTAATGCGTTTGATAATTTCACCAAAATGTCCAAAATATAATAAAAAAGGTATTTTACAGTTCAATTTTTAATTTTAATTATATTTTAAGGGGTGTCGTATATAATTTATAATGTGGACTACAAGGGGAATGTAATCCACACTACTATAATACCTTAAAAACTATATATATTTATCTTATCGCAATGGTCATATAGTTAATATTCTAATCAGTTGTTATTATCGTTAAGAATTCAAAATATTTATATATAATAAAGTTAAATATAACAACGTGAACTTTTATTTAACTTAACTTTAATAATATCAAAATATTATTAAACCTCGACAATCTAGTAATAAAAAAGTCACAAAAAATATTATTGAAATATAATTATCTTAAAAAATGGGGATTTATATGAGAATATTCGGTCGTGGATATAGATTAAGATTTATAAAATAAGGGTAGTACTATTGTAGTATTGATGGTCTTGTAATTGGGGAATTACGTGAGTATATATGCTAAATGGGAAAATAACAAATAAAAAGAAATAATCTTACAAAATAATAATGTATTTATTAATATGTATTTATTAATGACATATTTATATTTACATATGATTTAAAATACTAAATTATCTAATGCCTCAAATTTATTTTAATATAACATTAACTTTTACATTAATTTTTACATTAATTTTTTGTATTATTTTTGTATTTTTAAACCAATATTATTAATTACAATTTAATTATTCTTATGAATTTACAATTAAGACGTATAAAACGTATTTTACTAAAAAAGGTATAGTATAAAAATTAAAAATTACATAATATACAATAGGTAATTATATGTTAGCTATCTGATGGTTATTATATATTTACATCATTTATATTCTTAAAATCTTAAAAAAATCTTAAAAATTTGCTATTGTGATATTATGGTAAAAAAAGATAAATGTAAGGCATTATTTCTGTTATTTCTGTTATTTGCATTTACAATAAATGCAGTACCTGCTTATAGTATGGATGTTACTGCACCGGATGACTTACAAATCGAAAGAGGAAGTTCTGAAGAAATATCTATTAAAGTATACTTACCAAATTCATTTCCTGTAGCTAATGATATAAACGTTTCTCTCAAAGTGGTAAATTGCTCGGAAACCCTATATTCTACCGTCACATCTGCAATAGGTGCCGATGATACTATTAATTACGATAAATATATTACCATATCCCCGGATGTTAGGAACATATATCAAATAATGCCAGGCTCTTCAAGATTTGCATATTTTAAAATCGATGTGGATGGAAATACCCCTAAGAGAACTTACAAAATAGGTATTACTCTAAATTATAAGATGGTTAACAAAGATAATGACGTTAAAGGTACTGATGACGAATTTATATATAGTAAACAGACAAATAAGTTTTATTTAACAGTTATCGAAGGAAAGGGTAATATCGAGGTTATAAATGATATAACTCCTTCAATAATCCGTAGTCTGAATATTACGAATTCAACCTTAACTTCAAATTTAAATTTAAATTTAAATGATACAAAATCAAACATATATTCACAAATAAACCCGAATATAGCTATATATGTAGATGGAAAAAAAATAAGTAATACTTCATTTAATAAAACTTTAAACGAAGGTATTCATTTCATAGGGATTGATGGATTAGGTACCAATCATTCAAATAAGCGTACAATAAGGGTTTTAGCAGGAAAAACTGAACAAATTTATTTATCAAAGTTTTTTGAAGACCACTTTGAAAAATACGCTAGCGACCACAATTTAGTCATTGGACATGACTGTGACTCAGGACATATTTCAAATGAAGTAGATATTAAAACTACATCGGGAACAAATACAAATAAAACAAATGCTGATATTACGTCAAATACCGTTTTAGATGCAGAAAATGTTTTAATAGGTACTGTGGCAGATAAAGAAGTTACCGTATATATGACTCCAGAGAGATATTACTTACTAATTGCATTATTAATATTATTTGCAGGAGTTTTAGTAACTGTGGTCATTGTAAATTTATTGAAATCTAAAAAGGAAGGAAAAGACGAATAATTTAAAATAGAGTAAAATAGATTAAAAATAATTTAGCATTTTATAATATTTTATAATATTTTATAATATTTTTTACGTACAGATTGTTCAAATATTAAAAACATTGTAAATTTGACTTAATTAGTTATAAATACTTAATAATACATATTAAGTGTATAAATACACGTATATCTACAAAATACGAATTAATATTATATTTATGTGGCATATTTTGATAGATTAGCGATATTTAAATATAATCGTTCAAGTGAAAATAATTTAAAATAATTTAAAATAATTTTAAAAAATCAAATTTATAAATTGGTGAATTTATGTGGAAAAGATTAGGAACTTTAACAAAATTTTATGTAAAAACTCCAAATCCTAAAAAAGGAGCTAACAAGATGGCATTGTTAATCGATGGTCCAAATATGCTTAGAAAAGAGTTTAACGTGGATTTGGATAAAATAAGAGATGCCGTAGAACAATTTGGTACTATTGTAGTGGGTAGAGTTTACCTAAACCAGTATGCTTCTGATAAATTGATTGAAGCAATTGCAAATCAAGGTTTTGAACCCAGAATATCTGCGGGTGACGTTGACGTAGAAATGGCAGTTGATGGAACCGATTTAGTGCATAATGAAAACATAGACACTATTGTTTATATGACCAGAGATGCCGATTTCTTACCTGCAATGCGTAAAGCTAAGGAAAATGGCGTCGGTATTATCGTAGTCGGCGCAGAACCTGGTTTTAGTATGGCAATTCAAAATATTGCAGACCACGTGATTAAAGTAGAAGAAGATTTTGAACTAAATAAACAGCAATTGGAGCAAAAAAAACGAGAAAGAAATCCTGCAATGGCTGAACTTCACGAATCAAATTTTGAAGAAGAACCGACTGGCGAATTATCTATAAATGTATCCGATAAACCTAAGAACGGAGACTCTGAAGATTTAAAGGATAAATCTGGCAAAAATTTTGAAAAAAGAAAAGATAAAGATGGGAAATCAAAATCTAAAAAATCAAAAACTTCAAAATTTGAAGAAACTATTAGTAATAGAATAAATTGGCTAAAGAAAAATTAAAATCCTTTTTTATTTTTTAGATATTATTTTTATACTTATTTTAAAAAAAAGAAGAAATTTTGTGACATGTATTTTATTCTAAGTTATTCTAAGTTACTTAAATTATTTAAATTATTTAAATTATTTAAATTATTTAAGATATATCAATATGATTAAAAATATTCCATTAAATAATTTGTCAACATATTTTTTGTGTTTTGGCAAGATTCATTATCCATTAATTCAACTAACCAAAAATCTTTTTTATAATTCAGTAATTTATCAAGTACGGGCTTTAAATTATCTAAATTTTTAGGAGCAATGTGTTTGCCGTCAATTTCATTTTCATACACATGTACGTTATGAATATATTCGGCAAATAAGTCCACTGTATCGAGCCTATTTTCGTATTTAATATGACCAATGTCTATTGTTATATTACAATCGCAATTTTCCACAACTTTTAAGATGTTGTTAGGATTTGAAGAAAAACCTTTTCTAAGATTTTCAACGCAAACTTTGATATTTTTTTCTTTTGCGTACTCAACAACACCCTTTAGATTTTCTACCAGCTTATCATATTGTGGAGGTATGCCATTGTGTAAGTGAATAGTCAAATAGGTTTCATTATTTACGGTGTTTTGAATTTTTTGAATTTTTTGACTATATTTAACTTGGTTAGAGACATAATCAACAGTTTCTAACATCTTATTTGTCCCTTCATTTGACGACATATTTACAATAGGTGCATGAAATCCAAAAATATCTGAACTAACTTCATTGGTATATCTATCAAAGTTTGGGTTGAAATGTAGCCCCCAATCATTAACATGACTATACTCTGTCGGTTTTTTATTTCGCATACATACGCCTATCAAAAAATCACCAAATTAATTTTAACAATTGTAAATTATAAAATATTATAATATTCTAGTATTATGACGATGATATTAACCAACAAAATATTGGTTATATAGTAATTAGTTATTAAGATATATAAACATATCATTAAATTTTCTAATAACAATTCGTTGTAAATTAAATAACCAAGGTATTATATGAATAAAAATAATAGAATATAATAAAATATAAAAATAGATAAAAATTAAATATAAAAATAATAATTTAAAAATTATTCTTCTTTAATGTAGTTATCTCCATAGTATATTTCAAAGTTTATAATATTCCTATATTGGTTACTATTTACTTTAAATCGTCTAGTTAGCTCTTCAATCATATCAATATTTTTTACGTCAAAAGTATTGTACCTATTTTCATTTTGAATAACTTGACAGTACTTGTTTTTATTACGAGCTACTTTATCAATTACGTCTGTATCGTAGATTACAGGGTATTCTTTTAAGATAATGGCTTTATTGCATAATTCGGGCGGGTTATTTTTACCCCCTTCTAGTATCTTACCATCTAAACCCAAAGTTACAGATGTAATGACTTTTCCATTTTTAGTTTTTATTTCTATGTATTCTTCAAGTGTTTTATCAACATATCGTAACATTTTCTTTTCTTTTTCATGATTATATCTAAAAAAAGTTTCCCATAATTCTTCTTTAGTTATATATTCAATTTCTTCGATATCTTGTTTATTTTCAATTTCTTTTTCATTTTTTAAGACCATTTTATCACATGTTTAAAATTGTACTAAGAAAGCCATACTAAACTATTAGTTTGAACTAATATATAAAAAAGAATAATTTTTAAATTATTATTTATGCTTATTTTAACTAATTTAATTAGTTTACATTAGTACAATATTGAATATTATTGCCAAAAGCATTGCAATTAATATGAATACCAGTGCGGGCAATTCAATAATAAAGCCATTTTTCCAATCGACTTCAAACATT
The DNA here is from genome assembly GCF_024807035.1 of Methanococcus voltae PS. NCBI lineage: Archaea > Methanobacteriati > Methanobacteriota > Methanococci > Methanococcales > Methanococcaceae > Methanococcus > Methanococcus voltae. The sequence goes on along the minus strand of NZ_JANUCQ010000004.1, from coordinate 130,966 downwards.
TCTTTATTCATATATGCAGCAGCAAGTATTCCTAATAAACTACCTACAATAGGGATAAGACCAAATAATACATAAGTAAGTGCTTTAATAGCAGAAACGTATGCTATCTGTTTAAATTCCACATTTATTTTAACTAGTTTGGTTCCTAGCCACGTGAAAAGCGTTTCAAAAGCAACATATATGATATACGTCATTACCAACCAAATTATCATTGTTATTATATTTATCATAATCACACCCCTAAAGAACATCTATACCGTGATTTTAAATTAAATAACCCCAAATTTTAACTATTTTATTGTATTAAATCCCCTATTCATTCAAAACATGCTAAATATTTTTACAATAATATATTTGAATATCAAACTTTAAATATTTTGTTAAATGAAATCTTAATGGGGCAATTAATAAATTAAATAAAATATTTCTACTCTTTAAATGAAAATTAAACCAAGAAAAATAGATAAAATAGAAAAATAGATAAAATAAATAACATAAATATAGTTTAAAAAATAAAATAATAATAAAATAATAAAAAATACAAATTAATTAAAGCATCCATACGTCAACTAATTCGTTTTTATTGTATTTTTTATCGTCCGTAATTTCCACAAGACCATCAGCATATGCAACGGATTTTATCATGTTTGAACCTTCAAAAGTTGGATATGCTACTCCATCTTCAATTCTAACGGGCATATAAACAGTTCTATCAAATTGTGAGTATAATTCTTCAGATATTTTAAACTGTTTGATATGTTTATCCATACTTTCGTGCATAAGGCTCTTTAAAAATGGATAAACTACAACTTCAGCGATTATTACGCAAGATGTAACGTTTCCAGGCATACATATTAAAGGTTTGTTACAGTTGTTTTCATCCAACGCTTCACCTAATAAAATAGGCATTCCAGGTTTTATTTTAGCCCTATGTACTAATACGCCACCTAAATCTTCAATAACTCGTTTTGTAAAATCTTTTTTACCGCGAGAAACTCCCCCAGATGTTATAACTACGTCATATTCGTTCAATGCTGTTTTAACAAGTTCCCTTAATTCTTCAAAATCATCTTTTGAAACGCCCAAAAATTTAGGTTCACAACCGGCTTTTTTAACTGTATTTCCTATGGTTTTTGAATTAACATCGTTTATTAATTTTAATTCGTCGCCTGTTGATATAATGCCTACTTTTGGAAGTTTGTAGACATTAAGTTCTTTTATGCCTGCTGAAGCCAATAAACCAATGTTTCGTTCATTGATTTTAGTACCTTTTTTAAGAAGTAATTGACCTTCATCAATATCAATACCTTTTTTAACGATGTGATTTTCTTCAAATGGGTCATTTGACAAGTATGAATTTTTTAAAATGTGATTTTCATCTTCATTTAAGTTTAAAATAATTTTATTTTGATTTTTAATAATATAGCTCGCCATTTCCTCAGTTTCAATACCTAAGTATTCAACAGGTACGATATAGTTGGTACCTTCAGGCAATTTTGCACCTGTAGCAACCCATGTGCATTCATTACCTTCGATTTTTAAATCCCTATTATCTCCGGCATGGACTTCGTCAATCATCATGTATTCGTCTGATTTTTCATTAACTGCAAAACCATCCATATTTGATTTATTGTACGGTGGAACTGCAATATTTGAATAAATGTCTTCTGTAATAACTCTATTAAATGCTTCGTCGATAACTATTTTTTCAATTTCTTGGTTTTTAAATTTAGTTTGTAATATTCTGTTTAATTCATCGATTGATATCATTTTATCACTTAATTATTGGAATTATTATAATTTAATTTAATTATGGGTATATTTTCATATCATTATAATATTATAATATTATATTTTTTTATTATGGTATTTTTATTATGGTATTGTTATCCCTATATTTATACCACATATTTAAGTTAATGCTATCTAATTACAAATTTGTCCATAATTAATTATGTTTTCAAAGTTTCTATTGAAGTGTAATTACTTATGATTTATATACTATAAAAATGTTAATATATTACTATTACATTTTAACAAATATGGCAAATATGAATAGAAAGATTTATATATGAAGGTAAGTATATTTAATTACGAAATTTTTAAAATGGTAATCTCAAATGATTAATAACGATAAAAATTTCTAAAGTACTGAGTAATATACAAATGTAGGGACATTTGTGTAATCGATAATCGATAATCAATACTTAAAAAATTTAAAAATAAATTTAACAAATTTATCAACGTATCAATCTATGAATTTATTATTAATTTACCGTAAAATTTAATATATATTTATATATGTTCTATATTGTACAATACTTACTTTATATTGAAATTAATGCCATATTCGTTAATTATCAATATATCACTAATTATCAGGGATAATATGACTATTAAAAATAATAAAAATAATAATGGCGAAAATATAACACAAAAAAAGAATAATTATACTAAACTCAGTTTTTTAGTATTACTAGTCTTGTCTGTAGTAACAATGACAGCATTTTCAGGGTGTATGTCAGATACAGGCGCAACTGACGGTCCTCAAACTCAAAGTACGGGGAGTTCAGAACCTATTAGAGCATTAGTAGGTGCAGGTATGCAAATACCAATGGATGAAATTGCAGAAGTTTACGAACAAAAATATGGCGTTAAAATAGAATATGATTACAGTGGTAGTGGTGCTTTGTACTCAAAAATTGTTGCCTCAAATTCAGGTGACATTTTCATGCCAGGAGACAGTTCATATATCTTCAAATTACAAGAATCAAAAGGTTATGTTGCAAAATATGAGAATATAACAAAACACGTTCCAGTAATTGCAGTACAAAAAGGAAATCCTAAAAATATCCAATGTTTAGATGATTTAGCAAAAGATGATGTTAAATTATCACTTGGGGAAAAAAGTATTGCGATAGGAAAAACATTCAATAAGATATTGGCTAAAGCTGAAACTAAAGGATTAAACATAACTTCTAAAGTTAAAGAAAATACTTTGGTGGAAGCGGGTACTGTTAAACAAACATTAATGTATGTATGTCAAAAACAAGCGGATGCAGCTGTTGTATGGAGGGCTGACGCACTTTCAAGAAGTGATGAAGTCGACGTTATCGAAATAGACCCACAATACAACACAATAAAAACAATACCTGTAGCAATCTTGACAACTTCAGACAATCCAAATACTGAAAAATTCTACGAATTTATAATAACTGAAGGATTGCCAATATTTGAAAAGAATGGCTTTGTATTATTGAATGATACAAATAACTAAGGAATAAATAAGAAGTAAATAACTTATAAATCATAAAATAATCGTACTACTTAATTCATATAATATATTTTAAAAATGTCACACTTAAATAATTCTTACATTTTTAGGGGATTTGTAAGAATTAATCACCGTTATATCTAATAAATAATTATTAAAAATAATTATTAAATGGGTTATTATTAGGGTTAATAAAATCTAAACATACATCACACTAAATTGAATTAATTAGGTTAATTCACATTATTATGATATTAAATAAGATTTAGCAATTTATTTGGTCACTATATCCAAATTAACAAATAATATTGGAAATAATAGTAAGATTAATTAATAGGTAGCGATAATAGTCGATATACTACATTATTGGCTATTTTTTGTTTAATTTACTCCATATATTCTATTTGTCTTATTTTTTTATTTTACATTAGGAAGTTTAAGAATTCTATCCATTAAAATTTTTTAAAATTTACAAAAACACAAAAAACACAAAAATACGATAAGATAAGTTAAAAAATAACTTAAAATAACTTAAAATAACGTAAAACGCTAAAAACACAATTATTAATTATTATTATAATGTTATTAATATTAAATATAATAATGGTAAGACAAACAGGGATAGTTATGAGATTTATAAATGATTCTTTAAAGTTTTCATCAATGCTTTTAATGTCTGTATTTATATCAATGGTTTTATTTGTATTACTTTCTATATTGGGGAGTGTTACGCCTGAAACTTTAGAAATGGCTATTTTTTCAAGCGAGGTTCAGTTCGCGATACAATTTAGTTTAATGACTGCTTCAATAGCAACTACATTGGGCTTAATAATCGGTGTTCCTGCTGCTTATGCTCTCGCAAGATACGATTTTAGGGGCAAAAATCTCATAGACGCAATGGTGGAAGTTCCTGTTGTAATTCCTCCATTAATTTCTGGATTTGCACTTTTAGTATTTTTTGGAAACACGATTTTTGGTCAGGCAATATCTGAACAGTTAAAAGGAATCTTATTTACTCCAAAAGGCGTCATAGTTGCACAATTTTTCGTAGCAACTCCTTTCATCGTTAGGACTTCAAAATCCGTTTTCGAAAAGATAGACTCGAAATACGAATATATAGCTCAAAGTTTAGGCGCAGGAAAAGTTGAGAGTTTCTTTAAAATAAGCTTACCTATGGCTAAAAATGGTATACTAGCAGGAATGTTTTTAGCATGGGCAAGAAGTATTGGCGAGTTTGGTGCAACGATGATGGTTGCAGGAGCTACAAAAATGAAAACGGAGACACTACCTGTTGCAGTTTTCTTAAACATATCTCTTGGAAACATAGATATGGCATTAACAATTGCTTTTGTGTTCCTGATGGTTGCATTGATTATATTATTGACAATTCGTACAATAGCGAACTATGGTTCAAAATATTAAATTGATAATTTGATATATGAAATATAAATTTATAACTCTATAAATCTAAAAATATACTATACTGCTATAGAGATATTAAAAATATTAAAATATTCTATTTTATAATTTTAAATAAACAATATTACGTTATTACGTTAATTACGTTAATTAAGTTATTTAATAATTAAACAAATTTAAAAAGCTATATGTATTATAAAAATATAAGACAATATGGTATTTTACACATAAGTGCAAATATGCAATATAGATTATTTAGATTATTAATTAAAGGATGGTATTATTATGAAACTTGAAACCCCTCAAATAAAAGATGAAAATTTTGATTTGCAAAAAGCTTTAAAAGAAATATTGATAAAATTATGCGAAGAGAACAATCTTTTAAACGAAGAAATTGAAATAAAACCAATAGATGTAAATTTAGATACTAAAAACGTTAAAGATTACCCCCTTTTAAATGGTAAAGAATTTTTATTACGTGCATTCTTTAAAAATTCTGTTGGTGACGCGTTCACAACTTTGGAAAACCTCGCTGAATTCAATGGTACAATTTTAGAAGTAATCGAATCTGGCGATAATCAAAAGATACTCGCAACTTTCAATGCAGTGATGGAGCACTTGAAAAAAACCGATAGGACAAAACATTGCGAAGGTTCCGACCCTGAAAAGTGTGCTAAAGATTTATCAAAATATCTTATAAAGACATATAATTATACAGATGACGACATTCTAAAAATAGGAATTATTGGATACCATCCTGCCATAATTAAACAAATGGTCAAGACTTTTGGTGCTGAAAATGTTATGAACACAGATTTAGACGTAAATAATATTGGAAGGATGAAAAACGGAATATTTGTTATGCACGCTGATATGAACGAATATTTAATAAAAAACTCTGACGTAGTACTTGCTACCGGTAGTACAACAGCAAACGGCACTATAATTGAGTTAATAAATTTAGCTGAGAAATACGGTAAGAAAATAATTTTTTACGGTACAACAGTAGCAGGTTTCGCTAAAATATACCCTATAGAACGATTTTGCGCATACGGTAGTGAATAATTGCCCCTTAACTATTATTATATTCCTACCTCCTAATCTATATATTTTATTATAACTTTTCATTTTAAAGGAATACGTGGAATTCATAATTATAATTTTTAAAATTTACAATTAGCTTTACTGAAATATACAAATAATACGAATAACATAGTATAATGTACCATAATAAAAATAATAAAAATAATAAAAATAATGGCAATTAAAACGTAAAATAAGTTAATTAATTTGATAAATGCAGTAATCGGTGTTTTAATGATACAAATAAAGAATTTAAAAAAGAAATTGTCCGACTTTACCCTAACAATTAATAATTTAGAAATAGAAGACCATGATTATTGTGTATTGGTGGGTTTAAGTGGTAGTGGTAAAACAACATTATTGGAATTATTGGCAGGTTTTAGAGAACCTGACGAAGGCAGTATATTTTTAGATGGCGAAGATATAACCAATAAAGAAATAAACAAGCGAAAAATACTGCTCTGTAACGGTAACTACTTATTTCCTCACCTCACAGTACGAGAAAACATAGGTTTTGGATATAAACATACCTTAGAGGCATTATATGCAGATACTTATAATGACATGGCTATAAAAGAGATGCAGAATCCCGAAGACTTTAAAATCCATACTCGAGAAGATAAGGGAAATAACGATAAAAATAACGATAATGAAAAAAATTCAAAATCATTAGGTTATTTTGAAAAAATGAAAAATAAATTAAAATCTAAAAAAGATATTAAGTCAAAAACAGATAAAAAAATTGAAAATATTGCAAAATTACTAAAAATAGAGCACACATTAGATAGAAAACCGGCTAATTTAAGTTCTGGAGAGAAGCAAAGGGTAGCCCTTGCAATGACGCTTTCAATGAATCCAAAAGTAGTTTTATTAGATGAACCATTGAGTTCAATAGATAAATTGACTTATGATAAATTATTATACGATTTAAAGGAAATCCATGAAAAACTTGATACTTGCTTTATACACGTTACTCACGACTTCAATGAAGCAATAGTACTTTCAAAGCACTTGGGTGTTATTAAAAATGGACGAATTGAGCAATTTGGTACGTTAGATGATATTTTGGAACAACCAATTAATACATATGTGGCAAAATTTATGGGCTTCAAAAATATCTATAATGGAAAATTCTATATTGATGACAATGAAATAATTTTTAAAAGTAAATCATTATGCGTCAAAATTCCGCGAAAAAAACTATTGGATAGTTTAAATAGCTTATGTAGTTTAAATGGACTATATTCTTCAAATCGGGTAAACTCCTTAGATTCACTAAATATTAAAAATATTGATTTAAACGCAGATATAACCGAGAATAACGGATATGGTAAACTTATAACTTCATTAAATAACGATTATGACATATATTTTAGTATTAGACCTGAAAACATATGTTTGGAAGCACAAGGAAAAACTCTAAACTGTACAAAATGTTCAGATTGTAAGGCACAGGTATTAAATGCTAGAATTAAAAGCGTTAATAACTCCGGTTTAAATTCAAAAAGGATAATTTTAGATATTGGTACTTGTAAAGGCGATAATCAAGATTTAATCATTGAAACTGCCAAAAAAGGATTCCATTTAAAAAATTTGGCTGAAGAAGGAAACGTTGATTTACATATTTGCAATTACGCATTAGTTTTTGAAGAAAAAGAAAATAATTAATTTTATTTTATTTTTTTATTCCATTATTTTATTATTAAATTTTTATTATTTTATTATTTTATTATTTTATTTACTTTTATTTTTATCTTATTTTTAAAATTATATCCTATAATTTAATATATAATTTAAAAGAATATGATAGGTATAGGAAATTAAAAGGTTAGATTGGTTAGATTATGGCTGATAAATTGATATATTTAATAATTCCCGCTTACAACGAAGAAAAAATGATTAAAAACGTTGTAAATAATTTACAAAATCATAATTACGATAATATCATAATCGTTGACGATGGTAGCAAAGATAACACTTACAAAATTATGAAAGAATTGGAAGAAGAAAGTAAGCAGAATAATAATAATAATAATAATAATAATAATAATAAAGTAATTGCAATAAAGCATGAGCAGAATAAAGGGGTTGGCGGTGCTACAATCACCGGATTAAAAAAAGCTTACGAATTAGGCGCTGACATAGCAGTTACATTTGATGCAGATGGTCAACACGCACCCGACGATATCGCGAAAGTAATTCAACCCATAATAAATGACTCAAAAGAGTATGTTGTAGGTAGTCGGATAAAAAATCCAAAAGAATTTAAAAATATGCCATTGACAAAAAAAGTTGGTAATCTTGGACTTAGTTTTATCACTTTTTTACTTGGTGGATATTATGTTACAGACAGCCAGAGCGGGCTCCGTGCATTTTCCAAGAGTGCTTTAAAAGTACTCTCAGAGCAACTTAGGGCAAAACGATATGAAACATGTTCAGAAGCCCTTATTATCGCTAAAAAGAATAAGCTTAATATCGGAGAGGTGCCAATTAAAACAATTTACACAGAATACTCCATGGCAAGAGGTACTAATGTGATGATAGGCTTTAAAATTTTTTACAGGTTACTTATGTTAAAAATGGGCAAAGTTTTGGATTAAAATTAAGAAAAAAAGAAGAAATAAAAATAAAAAGGTAATACTATGAATTTTATTTCAATAATAATTCCTACGTTCAATGAAGAAAAATATATTACAAAATGTCTCGAAAATTGGTTTAATCAAGATTATCCAAAAGAAAATTATGAAATACTAATTTTTGATGGAAAAAGTACTGATAAAACATTAGACGTAATTAAAGAGTTACAAAAAAAGCATAATTTTGAAAATATAAAGATTTATACAAATGAAAAGCGTAAGCAGGTCTACGCATTTAACGAAGGAATTAAAAACGCAAATGGGGATTTTTTTATAATTTTTGGGGCACATGCATATCCTGAACAGGATTTTTTAAAAAATAACATAGAGACATATCAAAGAATAAAAAAAGAAGAACCAAAACTTGCGGGTGTTGGGGGTATTATAAACAAGATATCCGAAAATATGAGCGCTGAAATTGCAAAAGTTATTTACTCTACACCTTTATCGGGCGGTAGTTCCTTTTGGTATGCAAAAGAAGGATTTTTCTCAAATACTGTAGTTTATGGTATGTATGACACCAAAATGATAAAAGAAAGTGAAATTTTGTTTGACACTGATTTTATAACTGGTCAGGACTTTGAATTTAACTTACATCTTATAAAAGAAGGTTTTAAATTATATACTAATCCAAATATAGTTAGCTCTTATTATACACGTTCGAGTGTAAAAAAATTCATAAAACAAACCATAAGTTATGGAGCTGCAAAAGGTTTAATGATTAGAAAGGGTTATTTTAATATATTATGGCTGTTTCCGTTCGGATTTTTATTTATGCTATTATCCATAATTATAACAGGATTATTGATATTTATTTATATTATGGCCATATTAATTGATACGATTAGATTATTAATTAAGACTCGAGAACCTTTATACATAGCTTTACCTATATTATTGTTCCTATTCCATTGTTTAATTTCCTATGGATTCTTTAAAGGATTAATAAAAGGAAATTCAACTTTTAAATAATAATAAAATATAGTAATGATATAATAAAATATAAGCTAATAAAAATACTTTTTTTATATATTAAATATTTTTAAAATAATTTGTTAAAATTGATATATTATTTTGAAAATAATCTAAAAAAATAAAAATTAAGTAAATAATTGAAATTTAATTTATCAATTATTTTTTTATAGATTTGGTTGTCCTTCTTTAATCTCTTTTACCTTAGCAAACAATTGTTTCATAGTGTCTTCGTTGCTTTTGGTGTATGGGAATGGAGATTCAGCAAATGGTCTGTAGTGCATTGGTATTTCATCGAATCTATAGAATGTACCGTTACATTCAATTGCATCGATAACACCAGGCAATACAACGTTTGCTGTTGAAGTTGTTGGACAAGGAGCAATATCTAAACATACAACTGGTATTTTGTTTAAATACTTTGATGAGTCCTGTGGTAAGTGGGCACCTAAGTCAGCACACATTACAAGTACAGCATCAACTTCTTTTTCTCTCAACAAGTCGTTTGTAGTAAATTCCCCTGGGTTATATCTAGGGTATCCTCTTGAAAAGTCGATACCGAATGGGAAACCGTATAAGTACGAAGCAAGAACGTTAAATCCTGCAACATTACAGTGTCCTCTGATTAAACCAATGGTAAATTTAGTGTATCTTTGTAATTCTTTTACTAAGGTCATAACACATTCAATGTTTCTGTGTTTACCGTATGATGAAGCTAGACCTAAACCGCCGTAAATTGAACCGAATTTAGCTTTTTTCATCATAGCTGCCATTTCCATAATTGTATCAACAGGTACACCAGTTACCTGTTCTATACTTTTATGTGGTCTTTTTCCCCTAACTGCTACGAGTAAAGCTGAGAACAATTCGTAATCGGAATTAGGTTTCAACTGAACGTGCAAGTCAGATGCTTGTGCGGTAGCTGACCTTCTTGGGTCGACAGTAATAACTTTTCTGTCGTTTCTACCTTTTTCTGTAAAGTATCCTCTTGGGAATACTGCATACCTTGATAAATGTCTTGGCATTGAGTCCATAGGATTGGTTCCCCAATATATTATCAAGTCGGCTCTGTTCTTGGTCTCCCCTGCTGTTGAACCAGGTTTACCAGCTTCTTGAACTCCCATTAAGGAAGGGCCGTGTCATATTGTGGAATTGGAGTCTACAATACCGCCAAGGTATTCTCCCATGTGTAATCCTACAGTCATTGCTTCACAGGAGGTTTCTGCTCCCATGAATAATAAAGGTCTTTTAGCGTTTGCTAATATTTCAGCAGCTTTGGTCAATGCTTCGTCCCATTCTGCTTCTCTTTTTTCTGCTTTTTCCTTGTCTGCGATTAAAGGGCTCATAATCCTGTGGTGACTAACTATCTCGTTAAATTTAGCTGCACCCATTTTACAAGCGTTCCTTACTTCAATTTTTCTATTCTCTTCATCCCAGACGATTTCAATGTCATCACAAGTACCACCACATACGGGGCACATGATGTCTTTAAAAATCTTTTCAGCCATTATTTCACCTAAGATTTAGCATCTATCTATTTAATTATTTTATTTGTATTGTTGTTCAATGATGTATGGTGCTTCTAAAATTTCATCATCACTAGGTTGTACGTAAACTTCGCCACCTTTGTAGATTGGAGCTCCTGAGTTAACAGACTGAGCATCAACAATAACGTTCGCCCAAACACTTCTTGGTATGAAAATATTTCTTCTTTGAACGTTATCTTTCATTTCTGCTCTTACTACAACTGTTCTATTTCCGTCAGGGCTTGAAACTTTAACTTTTTCAGGCTTGCCCAACAATTGATAGTCATCTGGGTGAATATGGCATACAGCACATACGTCTTTATATTCTGGGCTGTATTTATCCCCACCTTTAATAATTCTACCTTGTTCAATTGTACTTCCTGTATTCAAGATAACTTTTAAAGCTTCTCCTTTAAACTCGATAGGTCTATCAACTGAACCTTCACAGCTTAATAGGTACTCGTTGTTATTTGCAGAGATGTACATTTTTCCTTTAGGTTTATTATAGAATGCGTGGTCTCCTTTGTATTCAACATAGCTTTTTGAATAAAGGTTAGCCCCGTAAGGTAAGATTTCTTCATATAATTCACTTGGAACTTCGTTACTTGTTAACAAGTTTTGTTCGAAGAATCCTGGTGAAAAGTGTTCAATTTTACCTTCTACGATAATTGTACCTTTTTTCATTTCTACGCCGACGGTTCTTAAAACGTTTCCACCAACGTATATTAAACCACCAGTTTGTCTTATACCGCAGAAAGCTTCAACATTTCCTTTTACAATGATGGTACCTTTAACTAAGCCGTCACCAACGCTACTACCTGCGTTACCGTCGATAACAATTCTACCGCCAAGCATACCGTCCCATTTACCTCTGTAACTGCCACCGATGTGGTCGCCTGCGTTACCGTGGATTAAAATGTTTCCGCCTTCCATTTCTCTACCAGCCCATGAGCCTGCGTTACCGTTTACTTCAATTTCTCCACCTTTCATTTCACAGCCAATGTGGTAGTTTACATCTCCATTAACTGTAATTTTACCGGTGGTCATTGCATAACCGATTAATTTCATTTTTGGTACTGTTCCATCAATTATGATGTGAATGTCTGATGCTGATTGTGCACCTTGACCATCGCCCTTTACGTCGAAGAATTCTGACAATGGGTATTGTACAGAGCTTTTCCAAAGTTTTATTTCTTTGATTTCTTCTTCTGATTTACCAAAGAAGTTATCAGGGGTAATCATGTCACATTCAACAGGAAATTTATCATCATATTTTGGAGTTAATATAATTTCTCCCATTGTTTCACCGTACTTGCAATTACCTTGCCATAAATGCAAATTAAGTAATTTATTTTTATTTATTAGTTTAATTTATTAAATTTAGTAAGTTATAGCCGTATTTAGAAATATAATCATAATATTTTTTAATATAATATTATAATTTTTCTTCAATACACAAATAATTAAATTAAATTAAATTAAATTATTTTAAGTCGATATCCATAGGTGTAGGTCTTGTTAAATACTCATCTGGAGTTGAATAGTTGTTGAATCCAACGGTATAGTATTTAAAGAAGTCCTTAACATCGTCCAGAACTGGTTTTTGGATTTCTTCTTTCATCTGTACATTTGCGAAGAATGACCTACCACTTGGTGTTTCAACAATTTCGTTTCCTTTTGAAACAATTTGACCGTCTTTGATTGTGTAAGCGGTTGTGGTAAATACTTTTTCGAGCATTTCGTAGTCGTTAGAGTTGTAATCTGGTGTAATATCGTAGATTGTAACATCTGCGTCAGCACCTGCTCCTAAGTGACCTTTTCTGTATCCCATACCAATAGCAATTGCAGGGGTTGACCTTGTAATTTGTGCTAATTCGTAGAGGCTTAACTCTTTGTCAATATTTGGAAGTGTACTTCTTTCACCAGCCCATTTGTGGCATTCTTTCATAGTATCTTCTCTTGCTTTGCTAGAGAGTAACCATTTCATGATTTTTGGATACTTGGTGAATGGTCCTGCGTTAGGGTTATCTGTTGTTAAGATTGCTTTCGCTGGGTCAACTAATAACAATAATTCAAGTCCAATTGCCCATTGAACGCTGTGTACTTTGTTTTTCATACTGTAGTTGAATGGAACGATACCTGAACCACATTCTAACTCAACGTCACAGTTTGTCCATTTTTGTCCGTTCATTGTAGCGATATCGTATAAACCTGGACCGTCTCCAGTCATACAAATAGCTTTACCGAATGGAACGCAACCACTGTCAATAACAACGTGGTCTGACTTGTTTATGTGTTTTGAAACGTCATCTGCTTTTGATTCAAAGTCTTTCCAGCTTGTACCACCGAATGAGTGGAACTGAACGTGAGTCATATAAACAGATTGTTTTCTTCTACTGTCGAATTTTGTTTTAACTTCGTTGTAGATGTTATCTTTTACGTTAACTTTGATGTTTTTGGTTACATCCATTGTTTCCTTGGTAATTTCCCAGTTTCCAGGGTGACCAAGGTTGTTAGCGTGCAAGTGAATTGACATTGGAAGACCTAACATTTCGTTAATTTGAGCCAATCCGTCAACAATTTGTCTTGCTGAAACGTCAAAGTGGATGTTTTTCTCATCTAAAGAGTTTACGTTTTTACCCCAAGCCCAGTTTTCAACACCTGCTGGGTTAACACACTTAATACCGTAAGTTTTTGTAGCATCTAAAGCCCAAGCAACGTATGATGCAGCTTTTTCGATGTCTCCTTCTCTTAAGTATTTCATAACAAACCAGTTGTTACCTAAAAGTAAGTAACCAGCTTTATCGAGAATAGGGAGTGCTTTTAACTCTTCGTGTGTGTGTCTTGCAATCATAGGCGGAACAGCTGCCTCAAAGGTAGTTGTGTAACCCATAGTTGCATATTTGTAACCTTGCATGTAAGTAGAAGGTACGATTTCACCAGTTCCACAATGTGTATTGTGTGTTTTTGGTCTTACGCACTTGTAGTGGTCTTCTGGGAACATTACCCTACCAACGGTTACTTTAGGTCCTGCAATGTGAGTGTGTGCATCAACACCACCAGCCATTACAACCTTATTTTTTGCGTCTAATACTTTTGCTTCCTTTATTTCGTCACTCGAAAGGCTTTCGACAATCTTGCCATCTTTGATGTAGATGTCCATTACCTCTCCGTCCACACCATTAAGTGGGTCGTAAACATGACCTCCTTTAATAATCATTTTGGTCATTGTACCACCATCTAAATTGAATTTTAGATATCATTAATATATGATTAATATTAGGGTTATCAATTTGTTATTTACGATAATTATTGAAATTAACCAATTATTAACCAATTATTTATCGATTAATTGTTAATTATTGCCTATTGGTTAATTATATGTTAATTACTTAGTTAATTAATTAGTTTTTCTTTTTAGCGCATGTTTCACAAATTGGACTACCATCGTAGCTAATATATGATTCTTTACATACTTCGCAGAGTTTTACATCCTTTTTATTTTTTGGAGGTACTTCAACATCCACATACTCCCATGAATAAACGGAATCTCCTGCTTTAATTAAATCGAAAATAGCGTCCGTATGTGGAACTTTTTCAATGTTCATATACCAGTTGTATAATTTAGGGTAGTCCTGCATTTTGTTTGCGTCTAATATTATTCTTAAACCTTTAACATTGTCGCCAACTGTTCCAAATTTGTTAAATGTACTTGCCATTTTGCCAATATTGTATATTTTTAACTTGTTGTTACCAATAGTAGCGCCTGCTAAAATTTGGAATGGGTCAGGCATACAATTTTTGCACTCACACATTACGTATACGGTTTCTCCATCTTCAAGTTTCATTTCTCTTTTAGCGATTCTGTACATTTGAAGACCGATAAACGCTCCAGTTGATATATGCCCGTGAAAATCGAATACTTTTCTTATTTGTTCTATATATTCATCGTCAGCGATATTTTCTAAAACAATTTTCATTTCTGGTAAGTCTTCAATTTTTACTGCTTTTGCATTTTTGTTCATATAAACACCATAGTTCATTGAGTAATACTGTTTTACCCTATGCTATTTTAATAATTTACAATTTATTTAATTATTTAATTACAGAATTACAAAATAACTCTATATACTAAGACTATAGGCCATCAACTGTAATTTAGCTTTTATTTAGCTTTTATTTGGTTATACATGTATTTTGACATCTTATTTATTCCTATTTATTCCTATTTATTCATATTCTATAAAGTACAATACTAATAATTTCAATATAATATGACAATATATTGACATTATTGAATATAACACGTTATGCAACATTTTAATAAATTTAAAAATCTTAATAACGATTATTTACCTAATTATTTAGCCCTGTGGTATCTAATCAGTAAACAAGATATTTTTCAAACTTATTATGTCCCATGCCGGTTTATTTGACATTATTATCAATTTTAACGGATATTTGTGTTAACTAATATTACTTAATATGTTGACATTATATAATGTATGTAAATTAATATGATTACCTTATCTCTTTTTAATAATGATATTTCTTTGCATTTAAATTAAGAAGAAAATTATATATATTAGAATTGAAGATTTGGATTTTTAAATATAATTATACTTTAAAATTGAATTTAAATCTCTTAAAATCTTCATATCAAAAATAGCATTATAATAAAATTAGAAATGGCATTACAAATATCAATATATTGTACAATTAAATTATATTAAACAGTAAAATTCAATTAAATGGTATTATGGTCTTTTAATAAGTTTTAAGTAAATGACGAGGTTTTAAATTAAAAAATAGTGTATTTTTATAGTTTTTTACAAAATATTATATATATTATACGATATACAATATATTGAAGAGGTGTGAAGAGGAAGATTGATATTTTTAGCTAAATTTTAGTTAAGTATGCATCTTTAACTATCCAGTATGTTTATAATATCAAATAAATAACACCAATTTAAAATTTAGGGTCAAACACTAGGTTAAATAAAAAAATAAATAAAATAAATAAAATAAGTAATTAAGGCTATTAAATCAATATTAAATCAATAACTAATTATTATTCTATTTTATTAATTTTTAATTTCCTATTATGTCATAGAATTATCGTTAAAAACTCATTAAAATAATGGGGATTTTTATGATATTTGAATATACGATATTACAATATCTCGTATTTCCAAGTTTACTCCTACTGGGTACCTTATCGGGCTATTTATTTGACGATATTTTTAAATATACGTTAAATATAGCAGTTGTTATTATAATATTACAGGTTTCCATACAATCTATTGACGTGTTAAATGCTATAACATCGTTTAATATAGTTTTAGCACTGAATTTGTTCCATAATTTCGTGTTGTATAGCGTAATATTTTCAATAGCAGGAATCGGGCTTTTTACACTGGGTCTATTTTTTGGTAGATTGTTGAGGGTAAAATTAAACTATAATTATAAAGTGCAGTAAATAAAATATGTTAAACATTAAAAATTATTCTTCTTTTTCTTTTTTCTTTTTTTTTAATTTGTTCATATTTGTCATGATTAATAATTAATTATAATGATTAATAATGATAAATTGCATAACCTTTATATATTATGACGTATTTTATTATACTGTTTTAGTGTCAAAATATAGTACAAAATATAATAAAAAACAGTTTTTTAAAAAAACAAAACTCAAAATACTCAAAATTAAATAAAAATAATAAAGAAGAGGCGCAAATATGCAAAGATTGAAGGCTGAAGAGAAATTAGTTACAAAATCCATTTTAAAATCTACATTTGAAATGTGGATGGATATGGTAGATGTCGATGTCGTAATCGTAGGGGCTGGACCAAGTGGTTTAACCGCAGGTAAATATTTAGCAAATGCTGGCTTAAAAGTTGTTATTTTAGAAAGACACTTATCATTTGGTGGCGGAACATGGGGCGGAGGGATGGGCTTCCCTAACATTGTAGTCGAGAAACCAGCTGATGAAATATTAAGGGAAGCAGGTATTAACTTAAAACCTGTAAATATTGGCGATAATCCAGAAATAGAAGCGGATTTATTCACCGCTGATTCCGTGGAAGTCCCTGCAAAATTGGGTGTAGCAGCGATTGACGCAGGAGCTAAGATATTAACAAGTATTGTCGTAGAAGACCTTATTTTAAAAGAAGGAAAGGTTTCAGGTGTAGTTATTCAATCTTACGCAATCGAAAAGGCAGGTTTACACGTCGACCCGATAACAATCAGTGCAAAATGTGTTATTGATGCTACAGGACACGACGCTTCAGTTGTACACACACTCGCAAGGAAAAATAAAGACTTAAACATGGTAGTTCCTGGCGAAAAGTCAATGTGGGCAGACGTTGGAGAAAATACGCTCGTAGAAAATACAAAAGAGATATTCCCTAACTTTTACACCTGTGGAATGGCTTCAAACGCTTATCACGGCGGTTATAGAATGGGTGCAATCTTTGGTGGTATGTACCTTTCAGGAAAAAAAGTTGCAGAATTAATCATTGATAAATTAAACAATGAGTAAATAATAAAATAATAATAATACTAAAATAATAAAATAAAAATAATTTAAATATACTTTTTTTAATTTTTTATAAAGTTTTATAGTAATACGAAATACGTATCTATCGTACGAAATACCCTTAAAATTTTAAATTAACTCCTTAAATTCGGATATATTGATTTTTACGTCTTAAATCAATCCGAATAGTATATATAGTTTAAAATATAAAGGTAGCTTAAAAATAAAACGGTGATTTCATGGAATTAGTGAACGAACACAAAATCGGAGTTTCAAAAGACACCCCTATGGAAAAAGAGGTAATGGCTAACTTTAAAGGAGAATGTGCAGAAGTAGGTATGTATTTAGCTATGGCAAGACAAGCTCAGAGAGAAGGTTACCCAGAAATCGCAGAAGTTTTAAAAACAATGGCATGGGAAGAAGCAGAACACGCTTCAAAATTTGCTGAAATGAACGAAGTAATTAAGCCAACATTAAAAGAAAACATTGAAATGATGTACAAAGGCGAAATGATGGCTAACAAAGAGAAAAAAGCTGCAGCAGATATGGCAGAAAGCCATAATTTAGAGCACGTACATGATTTCTTTGAAGAAAGTTCAAGAGACGAAGCAAGACACGCTAAAATGTTAAAGGGAATACTTGACAGATATTTAAACGAATAATATCTATAATTAATATTATTATGAAAAAATAATAAAATATAATATAAAAATAAAAATAAAAATAAAATATTCTTATTTTTTAATAGTTTTTTAATAGTTATTTAAATTTAAAAAGATTATAATGTTATTTTTAAAGATTTTAAGAAGTTTAAGGGTTTACAACACTTTCTTTTACCTGATATAATGCAGAGCCTATTGCAGTCATACCACAGAATATACCTTCATATCCTGCTAAAGTTTTTATCATAGCGCTCCCTGTGTAGTCGCCAAGTGCTAATAAGAAGAATAAAAGCGCCAAAGTTCCAAAAATCAACTGTAACTGTTTGTTACTTCCTTTTAATGTTATTAAAAACATTCCTAATGTGAATAAGCCCCAAATACCTAAATAGGATACCATCGCAATGTTTTCAGGAGCTTGTCCTAATCCTAATGTTGGTAATAGTATTAAACCTATTAACGAAAGCCAAAACATACCATATGACGTAAAAGCAGTAGTTCCAAAAGTATTTCCTTTTTTAAATTCTAAGATTCCCGCGATAACCTGTGCAAGTCCGCCGTAAAATATACCCATGGTTAATATCATAGAACCAAGTTCAAAAAGACCGGCATTGTGAAGATTTAAAAGTATAGTCGTCATTCCAAAGCCCATAAGACCTAATGGTGCAGGGTTTGCTAATTTTTCATTTAAATTCATATTCTTACCTCCATATTTTAAGGGATATAAACGATATTTATCATTAATAATAATGATAAATATTTACAGAAAAAAAGATAATTTTTTTTATTTATATATTTTTCGATAACTAACATAGTATGTCACGTTTATCGTCGAATTTATAGATAATATATAAAATATTAATTAATAAAAAAAAGCCAATATACGCTTTATTTTAATTTTTAATAGATATTGTCATAAAAAAATAGATTATGGGGTATTTTTGAAATACATTTATTCGTGTAATACTTTAATAATTTTAATAATACGCCCTTATGATTACTTGTTAATCAAAAAAAGACCCGATAAACATAATAAAATCCCCATTATTTTAAGGGATGATATACCTTCGTTGTAGATGAATACGCCGATAGGCAATAGCAACAAAGCAACTATAATATATGTGGTTAATGCAGCAATGCTAATATTCCAACCTGCTCGATAAGCTAATAAAAAGCCCAATTCTAAACCTACTATTACAAATCCTAGCCCATAAGAAGCCCAATTTAGCCCCTTAAAGTTAGTTAATAGATTTGAAAAGTTTAATTCCCCAGTATGGCATTGAAATAGCATTATGACAATACATGCAAATAGGGACATTAAATAAGTTACAAACAATGAAATAAATGGATTAACTTCCTGAGAAATTGATTTTTGAAATATGTGGTAAAATATATTTGAAAGTATAACAATAACTATTGAAGTATAATACATAATATCACCAAATTAAAGATTTTCTTAATTATTGATTAATTTAATACATAGTTATCTATCTAGTTATCTATCTTATCCATATTTTTTATTTTATTTTATTTTATTTTATTTTTATTTTATTTTTTAATAATCTTAGTTTTTAATATATTGATATAGTTGAATACATCATGTTTATATTTAATTAAAAAAATAATATTTAATGACATATAGTATTTATCAATCATATCAATCATATCAATCAATTAAAAATGACAATCATTGACTATCAATTTTGAAGTTACACATCTATATTTAATATTTATATTAATTATTTCAACTGCTAATTTTTATCTGTATTTAACTATTTAATATATAATACATGGGGGAAATTATGAAAAAGAATAATTTTTTAGGGGGAAATTTAAGGATTATGACATATGTTTTATGTTTACTATGT
Source organism: Methanococcus voltae PS (assembly GCF_024807035.1). NCBI lineage: Archaea > Methanobacteriati > Methanobacteriota > Methanococci > Methanococcales > Methanococcaceae > Methanococcus > Methanococcus voltae. The sequence continues at coordinate 110,987 of NZ_JANUCQ010000004.1, read as the reverse complement.
GTACTCAACGTATGTATGGCTGTAGACCCAAATTATAATCCAAATCCTGCGCCTGCGCCTGTTTATTCAGACGTTTTAAATGTAACAGACTCAACTTACTCATGGATAGACGAACACGATAGTATTATAAATACAACAATTTCGGCAAATCCATTAAGGGATGCAATAAACGTCGCACATAATTATAATACAATTTATGTAGCACCTGGTTTATACAATGGAGATATAACAATTAACAAGCCTTTAACAATTTTAGGTGCTACACACGACATACAAAAAGATAATGATTATACTGTGCCTGAAAATTACAACTGGAATACGACAATTGAAAGTGTTATCCGGTCAACAAATCCCGGTGCTGATGGTATAACGGTTGATATAGCCAATACTGATGATGTAGTATTTAAAGGTTTTATACTAGATAACTTATACACTGAAACTAGTAATAGGCAATTATTGCGTGTTATAGCAGATAGTACCAATATTAACAACATAACTATTCAAAATAACATCATAGGACCTAATACTAACCTAGATGACCCTGAAAATAAAGGTAGAATGGGGTTATACATAGTTCCACACTATGGTAATAATTCGATAACAAATAGTACCTTCTCAAGAAATAAAATATTTGGCTCTGGTGGAAATGGTAACAACATTTTCATATGGGGGGATTATTTAGGAGACCCTGCAGGTGATTTGTATGGTACTGTAATCGAATATAATGATATATATGGAAGCAGACGTTCAGGAATTGAAATCGCAGGAGCCATTAAAAATATAATAATAAGAAATAATGATATACACGATAATGGTAACGAAGGAGACGATACGCAAGGTTCAAATTACAAATACGGAAATGGTATTGCACTCATAAGAATAGGTAGCGAAAAAACAAAGAATAATGTATTACCAATGAAAAATGTATCGATATATAACAACAATATTTACAATAACAAACAATTTGGAATATATGCCGGCCCTTTTATAAAAGATGTATTAATTCAAAATAATATCTTTAAAAATAATAATTGGGATGATATCCAAATAGATTTGAAAGAAAATTACCACGGGGGAGTTTCACCAGTATATAATATTACAAGCAACATAACATTTACAGAAAATAATATGGAGGATTTCACAAGAGTAACTGTAAACGGTGTACCTAATAACAATTTTATGCTAAATGCAACGCATTGCTATTGGGGAACAATTAATTACCCTGAAATAATTGATAAAATAAACGGAAATGTTGAAATACTACCTTATTATCTTTCAAAAAATATGAATTCTCTTATAAGAATTACTGATAAAGTAAATTACGAATTTACAACTATTTCCGAAATTTGTGAAGAAAAAGGTTACGAAAATAATTTAGATGAAGTAAATAAAGATAATTACCAAAATTTCAGTAACTTATACTTCAAAAATGAATATGGAAAATTAACAATTACGGATTCAATTAATATAACCTCAGAGTTCAAAAATCAATTAAAGAACATCAATGAATTAATAAAAATTGAAAATCAGAATATGACATTATTAAAAACTTCAGGATTTGAAAATAAGTTTGAAAATAAATCTGCAAATATTGAATTTTATAATGTAGATGAAATATTGTATGGCATGACTGAAGAAGAAATTGAAGACCATATGGTAGTAATATTACAAAATAATACATTAGTACAACAAAAAAGGATGAGAATAAGTAATATTACAATAACTAGCCACGCAAAAGATAAACCACTATCTTTTACAATTGATAAGTTTAATACAGTATTGATTGATACCGAACCACCGGTAATTGACGGAAAAATATCGCCAAACGGTATAAATACCACTAATACAGTCATAAATCTAACTTGCAAGGTAAGTGATAATATAGAAGTGAATAACCAGTCCTTAAAGGTGACTGTAGAAGGTTATGAGACTTGGAATATTACAAATAGAAATGGATTAATACACTGGATAACTTTTACATCAACTAAACCAGTAGGTAGTTATAAAGTTTCATTCGAAGTTTTGGATATATGCACCAACAAAGGATATGATAAACTAACTTTTAATGTGATAAATACTACAACAACGGAAAAACTTGGAAATATTAATTTAAGTAGTGAAGTTTGGGACGAAATTGAAAACGAAAGCGAAGATATTGAAACAGAAAATCATACTAATTATAAAACTACAAAGATAAAATTTAAGATTAAAAATGCTAATGATAATAGTAAAAAGAATAGAACATTGATAATTCCAAATGTGGCAAATGTTTCGATACCAATTACAAATGAAACATTGTTAAATATGAGCAATGTCGCAGAAGTTGCATCGAATATGAACTATTCGAATGTTACCAATGAATCTCAAATGGAGAACGTTACAAAAAATTTAGAAAATAATATTAAAATTATATTGAATGCAGGATTTAATATATCAAATATATCTTCAGAAACCAAAAAAGAAGATAATGAATTACAATCAAAACTCAAAATAATTGCAAATAACACTACCGAAAAAGGATTTCTAATATTGCAAATACCAAAGGGTGATTTAGAAATCAAAGGTATTTATGCAACACAAAATGGTACCAAATATGAGTTAAAATTAAACGATGTAGGAAGTACCATAGGATGGTATACAATAGTTGACGACACTATCGTAGAAATAACGGTTGTAAAAGACCCTGAAATCGATGTAATATTCAAAAAGGTATTGGAATCGATAATAATTGACACCACGCAACCAAACTCTTATGGTTCGGGCAGTAGTAGAGGTTCGGGCATTGTAGACGAAATTTCAGACCCTCAATTACAACTTTCAAAGATGATAACGTCTTTTATGACCAACTCTGTAGTGGTTGCAGGTTCTGAAATCGATGTAGGCTATGGTAAGTATTTAACTACGAATGTTTGCCGAACTCAAGGTATGAGTATATCAAATATAACGGTTAATTCCGATATGGTAATTGTGGGCGGTCCCGTAGTTAATTTATATGCCAAAACATACCAAAATAGATTCGCAGAGCGAATAACTAACGAATACCCCGGAATTGGGAAAGGATATATTCAAATTCAAAAGATAAATAACCATACTGTGTACTATATTGCAGGTTCTGATAGAACCGGTACTAGGGTAGCCATAGAATACTTTAGACAAATGGAAGAAGAACCAAGCCTTCCTTTATTGGTCGAAAGATATGGTGACACATATAAAGTAACATACTAATAAAAAGTAAATAAAAAATAGAATAATATAATAAAAAATAGATATTTCTTTTTTCTCTTTTTAAATTTTATTTTTAAAATGATATTAAAATATCTGATAAAATTAAAAATAATATGTTTTAAATCAATTAAATCAATTAAATCAATTTATTGAATAATCAATTTCTATGCCTAAAATATCTTTTACGCCATTGTATATATCTTTTGCAATTAAAACACTGCCTTCTGCGGCACTTTCGCCATCTAATACTGAAATATCAATTTTATTTTTATTTAACATTTCATCTATCATATTTGATACGTCGATATTTTCTTTTTCATCTTTCCAAGTTCCAATTGAACCAGCTAAAACAACTTTATTCGAGGAATTTAAAAACATTAAAGAATTTATCTCCATACAAACACTTAAAACTAGGCTATCAAGTGCCAATTTACAATTTTCGTCGCTATTGTATTTTCCCATTATGGCTTTTTTGGTATCTTCGACACCTTCATATAAATTAGCAATTTTAACGACTCCAGCCTTAGAAAAAGCACTATTAGCGTCAATTTTACCTAAGTCAATTTCCCTAATTAATTCTAAGTCCAAAGGACCATGCAAAATACCTGAAGCACCGACACAAGCATCAAAGCCCCCAAATATCATACCATCTTTTATTAACAAAGTCACAGTATTTGATGAAATATCTGAAAGTACGAAGTCATTGTAACCAAATGTTTTAAAAGCATTGTAGGCAATAGATATTTTTTCCGGTGAAGCAATATGCGAGTAGAGCGCATTGAACCTTTTATCCATTGAAGCAACGTTTTTATGTAATCCCGGTATTAAAACCGCAGGTATTCCAGAATCTTTTATTTCATCGTATACGATAGTTCCCCCGCCCACTTTTTCGCCGATTCCTTCAAGATTTAAAACCCCTCGGTTTGAAACTTTTTGTATGTCAGTTATTTTATTTATTCCATCCCCCATTGAATAACAAACGCCCATTAATTTAATTTCATTTAAATCCACATACTTTTTTAATTCTTCTATGTATGATTTTGATTTTGATTTAAGTTCGGTTCTCTTTAACTTAAAAAATTTCTTTTCTCCGTTATTATATTCGATACAGGTTGTTACGCCAGATGTGCCGTGGTCTATTCCTACAAATGCCATTTTTTCACGTAAAACTAAAATTAATATTATTATTAATACTATTTTTATTTTTTTAATATATATGTATTAAATGAAAATAATTATATATAAACAATACTATTTATTTTATTAAAAATATATTTTAAAAACGTGTTAAAGTATTTTAATATTTAAAATCGAGGATTGTGCATAATCATAGACTTAAACATAGAATAATACTTATAACTTAAAATTGTAAATTAAAAATTGTAAATTACAGATTTGTAAATTTTATTCTGATTTTTAGGGTTTAGGATATATTATTTTTAAATTAGTAAATTTCATATTATATTAGATTTAATGTTTATTATATGTAGTATCGGTGATTTAATGACTACTGACGTATGGATTGATTTAACAAATTCCCCTCATATACATTACTTTTCAAGGTTAATAGAAAAGTTAGAGAAAGAAGGACTCGAATATATATTAACGGCTCGTAAATTTCAAAGTTTAGAGGATTTAATAAATATTTACGGCTATGAGTACGTTTCTTTTGGGGAACACTCAAGTACTTTAAGTGGAAAGCTCGTAAATTCTACAAACCGGATAATGGAGCTTACAAAATTTATTTCTAGGAAAGAAAATGTACCCAAGGTAGCTGTAGCTAAACACTCTGTGGAGCTTCCAAGGGTTTCTTTTGGTTTAAATATACCTTCAATATTCGTTTTAGACAATGAAACAGCTGTAGCTCAAAATAAATTGACGTTACCTCTCGTAGACGAACTAATATGTCCGATAGGTACGAAAAATAAATTAGATGTTATCCAAAAAAATAAAAATATATCTTATTTTGATATAAACAGTATTTTATCATTTGAGGGCACCTGTGAAGTTGCAAACATAAATTCTAGGTCAAAAAGTGACAAATATCCAATTGATAATGCCATATTATATGAATTAGGTATTGATACAGAATTACCAACCATTGTGTTACGTTCTTGCCCTAATTCTTCATACTGTACTGGAAAAACAGACTTATTACCAAAAATCATTGAAGAATTACTTGACAAAATAGGTTGTAATCTTGTTGTATTTCCAAGAACTAGGAAACAAAGGGAAATTTACTCAAAATATGACAATATTATTATCCCCAAGACCATAGACGCACTTTCGTTATTGCATTTTTCAAATATGATGATAGGTGCAGGCGGTACAATGAATAGAGAGGCTGCAGTAATGGGCATTCCTACAATTTCATGTTATCCGGAAACTTTGCTTGGGGTAGACGAATATTTAACTGAAAAGGGTTATATGGTTCATACAACCGATTTAAGTGAGATTATAGATTATGCAATAACCAATATCGGTGTTAAAAATAAGGTGGCTGATTTAGAAGACCCAACTGAGTTAATGTTCCAAAAAATTTGTGAAAAAATGAGTAGATAATCTTAAAATTAAAAATAAATTAGAATAAAATAAAGAGAAAAATAAAATTAAAAAAGTAAATTTAATTATTTTATTTAATTAGTTAATTAGTTAATTATTTAATTAGTTAATTATTTCACTTATTTCACTTATTTCTTTTCTGTTTTTTTCAAAATAGTTTCAATTTCTTTTTCAGAATAGAGTTTTACGCCATTTTTATCGATTTTAGCAAGTGAAATTCCATTTCCTGAATAAGCGTCTCTTTTCATAGCTGATGATATAGCCCTTACAGCTAATTTTAAAGCACCCGCTGTTTTTATTTTAGAAGTGTATTCTGATTCTAAAACACCGTAAGCGGTAGGCGAACCTGAACCAGTTGACGTAAAGGTTGTTTCTTCATTAATTCCACCCACTGCATCAAGTGAGTATAATTGAGGTTCGTCGTTACAAACATCGTAACCGCCAACTATAAGCTGGTTCATTAATGGGAAATGTCTGTTACCGTGTAAAACATTACTCATTAAGGTTGTACAAGCCAAAGGTGACATATTGTTACCAGTTCTCATTTTGTAGATTTTTGTTTCTGCGGATATAATTCTTACAAGTGACTGAGCATCTCCAACGCTACCTGCAATTGTCATTGCAATATACTCATCGATAGGGTACAATTTTTTAGCTTCTTTATCTGCAATAAGGTTTCCCATTGTCGCTCTTTTATCTGTTGCCAACACTACGCCGTCAGTACAAGCAATACCTACTGTTGTAGTACCTTTCATATATTTGTATTCTTCAGACATTGTAAAATCACCCGCTGTCTTTTTAAATAATTTTTTTAAATATTTCGAATATTTTGAGCTATTATAAAATTCAAATAATTTTTTATAAGTTTTATTTTATTTTATTTTACTATTAATTTTGTATTATAATTTTGTATTATAATTTTGTATTATGTAATAATCTATATTTTTAAACTAATATATTACTTTTGATTTAAAATTAAAGAGAATTATATGTTACAGAATAATTAATAAATTATCTTTAACATATTAATATGTTTTTAGTATGTTTTCGCAATTGAAATATATTTTGTTCCTTCAAATTCGCATTCTCCGAGTATCGAAGCACCAATTTGCTCTTCAAATTCTTCATTGTACAATTTTTCATCGAATGGAATTAATACAACTTTTCTATTGTTTAAAGCTTCTTTTATGGTTTCAACTAATGATTCGTTATCAATACCTTCGATATTCAATATTTCAATATGTCCTAAGAATGCGTCGTAAGCTTTTTTGGCCATATCTGAAGTAACTGTTTCCATTAAATCAACAAGATATTCGGCGGTTAAGTCCGCAATGGCTACGTCGAATTTTTCGTTTGTATCCCTTCTGAATATCATTACTTTGTCATTTTCTAAATCTCTTGGACCTAATTCGATTCTTAATGGAACACCTTTTAACTCCCAATCATTAAATTTACGTCCTGGTCTAATATCTCTTGTATCCAACTCAATTCTTGCGAACTTTTTCAATTTATCATATAATTCATTAGATTTCTCAAGAACTATTTCTTCTTTGCCTTTGAATAATAAAGGAACCATTGCAATTTGAATTGGGGCAACTTTTGGAGGAATTACGAGTCCGTTTTTATCGCCGTGAATTGCAATAATTGAAGCAATAACTCTATCGGAAATACCGTAGCAACTTTGGTAAACGTAGTCTTTTTCGCCTTCTGCAGTTTCAAACTCTAAGTCAAAGGTTTTAGCAAAATGTTGACCTAAATTGTGCACTGTACCGATTTGCATGGTTTTTCCGTCTGGATATATTGTATCGTAAGCGGTCGTGTATTCAGCACCTGGGAATTTGTCCCATTCTGGTCTTTTTGAAATTAAAACAGGGATTGCGAGAGATTCAAAGAAACTACTGTATACGTACATTCCTTCTTTAACCTGAGCTTCACATTCTTCTTTGGTACTATGAGCTGTGTGCGCCTCGTTAAAGGTCATAATTTCTCTAAGTCTTATCAAAGGTCTCGTGTGCTTTGTTTCGTATCTAAACGTGTTAACGGTTTGGTATAATTTAAATGGTAAATCAGTGTGAACTTTAAGCCATTGTTTCATCATATGGTAAATAGCTGTTTCTGAGGTAGGTCTTAAAGCTAATCTAACATCTAATTCGTTTTTACCGCCGTGTGTTACCCAAAATACTTCGTCTTCAAATCCTTTAATGTGTTCGCCTTCTTTTGCAAGTAAAGTTTCAGGTATTAACATAGGAAATAGTGTTTCGTCGTGATTTGTAGAATCCAACAAATCTCTAAGTATTTCAAATGAATATCTTCTTATTTTAAATCCGTATGGCAAATATACTCCGCAACCTTTAATAGGGTACCTTAAATCGTATATTTTAGCAGTTTCTAAGATTTCGCCATACCATTCGGAGAATTCCAAGCTATCCATGTCATTTAGTGATATGTCCTTGTCCTGTTTTTTGACTTTTTGTGTTTCTTTACTCATTTATTCACCATAAAATTTTATCAATATATGATATTAATGATAGTATATGATATTATAAATTAAAACTATTTTTTTGAAATACTACTATTAAAATATAAGTATATCTATACAAAATAAGTTTATATAATTTGTGTATTTTGCATTAAAGAATGGAATATTAGAATAAAACTAAATCCAATATTAATGATAATATCAAATTTAAAAATAAAATAAAAGAAAAAATAAAAGAAAAAATAAAATAGGAAATAAAAAAGTTAAAAATATAAAAATATAAATTTTGTTATTTTATTTCTTATACATCCTCATTAATAAGTAAAGGAACATCGGAGCACCTAAGAATGAAGTTAGGATACCTACTGGTAATACTATCGGTGAAAGAATTGTTGTAGAAATCACATCTGAGAAGGTAACAATTACTGCACCTACAAGGGCAGAAAGTGGTATTAAATATCTATAATCTCCACCTACTACAATTCTAACCAAGTGAGGACAAATTAAACCAATAAACCCAATAATTCCCAGGAATGAAACACAAACAGACGTTACAAGTGACGCCATTATCATACCTACTAATCTTGTTCTTTCTGTGTTAACGCCTACTGATTTAGCTGTTTCTTCACCACTTTCGAGGGCATTGTAGTCCCATCGCTTATATATAAAGTAAATCATCGAAATAATCGCAATACCAAACATAACCATTATTTCAGTCCAACCTGCACGACCTAAATCCCCAAAGGTCCAATATACCATAGCTGCAAGTTGCATTTCATCTGCAAAGTATTGTAATAATGTTGTACCTGCAGTGAATAAGGAGCTCATTGCAACCCCTGCTAAAATCATAGATTCTGGTGATAATCTTCTTAACTTGGTTAACCCCAATACTACGAAAACCCCAATTAATGAACCAAGGAATGCAAACAATGAAACTGCTTGAAAGTTATCCACTACAATTGAACCGTGACTATCTGCACTTCCTACACCTAAAAGCATAATTGCAACACAGGCACCAAACATTGCCCCCTGTGAAACACCCATTGTAAATGGTGAAGCAAGTGGGTTTCTAAGTACGCACTGCATAACAGCACCAGAAACTGCAAGGCTTATCCCTGCGACAATTGCTGCAAGAACTCGAGGAATCCTGATATTCCAAATAACTAGGTCTGAAGCCACACTACCGTTTCCCAATATGGAATTTATTATATCCATAATTGAAAGTTGATATTCTCCAGTACATATCGAGTAAATGCTCACGATTATTAACAATACTATCAAAATTAATCCAAGGATTATTTTTTGTAAATTTTTCTTCTTATATAATTTTAATATATCGTTTGAATTATTAGAGTCCATAATACCCCTTTTTTATAACATATAATGTATAATGTAAAATATAAATATTATTAATCTTATTTAAATTTATTAATCTTATTTAAATTTATTAATCTTATTTAATATTATTAATCTTATTTAATATTATTAAGCTTATTTAATATTATTAATCTTATTTAATACTACTAATACTATTTAAATTTATTTCATTAGTCCATCTAATCAATCAATATAAAAATAATTAATGAAAAAGGAAATAATTAATTATTTTAATTTTTATTTACTAATTCATCGAATTTAGCAAATCCACCGTAGGTTTTTGCCATTTCATTGTAAACAGGTTTACCTACAATTGCAGTGTAGATTTCGTCTGCTTTTTCTTCTGGATTAATATCCGCAAACTGTTCAGGGTAAACAACTTTACCAATATAGTAAGCGTCTACGATTGCAGTACCATAATTAGTACTGTAGTAGGTGTATGGCAATGTACAGTAAACTTTTCCGTTTTGGAATGCACCCAATGAAGCATAGTATTCAGGGTTTTCGTTGTAGTCTTTTTCAATGTTTTCAAAGCTACCTTCATCTATGAATATATAATCAGGGTTTTCAGCAACCAATGTTTCAGGATTAATAAAGCTGTGTCCTGGTTTGGTTACAATGTTGTGAAGTCCTATAGCTTCAAATGGTGGGAAAATACCTTTTGTACTGTCTACACCGTGTGAACCTCTGTTACAAATACCTCCAACATAAACAGTTGGTTTTTCTGTAACTCCTGCAGTTCTTTTGGTTAAATCTGCTTGATAATCTTTAAATATATTAATGAGTTCTTCAGCTCTTTCGTTTCTATCTAATATCTTACCTGCTATTGTAAGGGAATTAAATAATTTTTCATCATTGAAGTTTGTAATTTCATCGTATGCTAAAACTACAACTGGAATGCCCAATTTTTCTTGAATGCTGTCTGCTTTTGTAGCATCAATGTTTACTACGAATACTACATCAGGTTTTACAACTAATGTAGCTTCTGGGTAAGGACCATTTCCTACGTCTTTACCACCACCTAAACCGGTGATTGGTAATTCTTTAAATGTTTCGTAATTTGCAATAGTGTATGGCCTACCAAAAGCGCTGTCGTGGTCAATTGTTTCAACACCAACAACTAAATCAGTAGCTTTTAAATATGATATTTGTCTCAAAGCACCGGCTCCAGAGCAAACAACTCTATTCACCGTTTTAGGTATTTTTACTGTTCTTCCCTGCGTATCTACAATTTCTATTAAGTCACTTGAAGCATCTGCGCCAACTTGTTTGTTTCCAGCATCTGTTCCTGTAGTTTTAACATTTTCATCTGCACCGCCACCGATACAGCCTGCCATGCTAACTGTCACCATTAAAAGTGCCATAATGACTGCAAAAACGGATAACTTGGATATTTTTTTCCAATTATTCGAGTGTGTTAATTTCAAAATAACCCTCCGTAATCAAAATTTTAACATTATATTACAATATATAATAATGGTAATAACAATCATTAAATAATCATTATTTTCAATATATGAGAAATAATAACACAAATAAATTATTCGTAATACTAACCATTTATGAAATATTATCATTTTATGCATACATTTTTCAATACAATTTGTGAAAATAAGTAATGTAATAAAATGAAAAAATGATGTATTATAAAATTAGTGTTATTATTTTTATTAGTATTAGTAGTCTTATTGTTCCATATGTACTATTTTATTAAAGCAATCTTTACATACTACTTTATCGTCAATGGTTCTTCCTTTAATTTCCATAAAGTATTCGCCACAGTTTTCGCATACTAAAGAGTTGTATATTCTTGCTTTTTTAGGTTCTTTAATTGTTACTTCTTCAATTTTAAATAAATCATCAGCTTCAGCATTAAGAATTCTTGAAATAACATCTTTTCTAAATTCTGCTAATTCTTTAGCTTCTTGTTCATTTAAGTCTCTACCAAGATAGTAACTATATTTTTTTCTTTCTGCATCGCTTTCAACGCCTTTAACATAGATTCTTAAACCTTTGCCGGTTTCCCTGCAGTAAAAAGTAAATGCCATTTTACCATGGTCTACAAACTTAATGTTACCTTTCCCAAAGGTACAACTAAGCATTACTTGGATAGCATCTACACCGCAAGCGTTATTTTCAACAATAGCAACTAATTCTTCGTCTTCTGATTCTTTACTGAAGTTTTCCAATATGTATTTTGCTACTCTATATCCTGTAGCAATCCCTGGACATTCATGACCATGAAATTCTAAAACTTTTTGATACGTTTCGTCCATAATTCACCATTTTCTATTATAGTTCAATATTGCATATTCAATCGTAATATTTATTTTATATGTTGTATGGTAATAATAATAAAAATTAATTAATTGTATTACTATATATAATTTCCGATACATTTTCAACTTAAGTTTAATAACTAAACAATAATAAAAATTAATTAATTAATTAATAAAAATAGAATATATAAAAATAAAATAAATAGAATAAATAGAATAAAATTACAATACATAAATAATAAATAATTGTTTAAAAATAAATTAATATACAGAACTTAATAAATTAAATAATATATATTACAAGAGGGATTAAATGACTGTATTATTAGTAATTGCACAGAAAGATTTTAGGGATGAAGAATTGTTCGAACCATTGCAAGTTTTCCAAAGTAAAAATAACATTGCAACAAATGTCGTGTCTAATGAAGTAGGTGAACACGTGGGAATGTTGGGACGTAAAATAACTACAAATAAAACAATTGATGACGTAAAATCATCAGATTATAACGCAATCGTGGTAGTAGGCGGTTCAGGTTCGAGGGAATACTTATGGAACAATGAAACCCTTTTAAAACTTATAAATGAATTTAACGACGATAAAAAAGTAGTTTCCGCTATTTGTATTTCCCCGGTAGTTTTGGCACATGCAGGTATTTTAAATGGTAAGAATGCGACCGTTTTTGAGGACAACGAAAGTATCGAAGAGATGAAAAAGTCAGGGGCAAACTTATTAAATGATGGTGTTGTAGTTGATGGAAATATTGTAACTGCAAAAGGACCGCAAGTTGCAAAAGAATTTGGGGAAAAAGTTCTCGAATTAATTGAAAATCTATAATTTAATATTTTTATCTTTATTTTATCTTTATTTTATCTTTATTTTATCTTTATTTTTACCATGTATTCTATTTAATTTTATTTTTTAGTTCTAAATTACCTTCTGATTATTACAATTATTATTTTTATGTATTGTTCGTAATACAAAATTATAAAAAGTATTAATATATAATATAGTATAATAGTTATTACACTTATAATTATAATATTATAATTTAACTTTAATTGATTTAATTATATTACTAATTAATCTAATAGAATTAAATCAAATTTAAAGCATGGGAAATAATAAAAAATAAAAAATGCCAAAATTTTTTTATTGGGAGATTAATATGATAGTTTCAGTAGATGGGGTAGAATTCAAATACAAATGTTCTAAAATACTTGAAAATATACAGTTTAACGTAGACGAAGGACAAGTAGTTTCTATATTGGGAGTAAACGGTGCTGGAAAAAGTACTTTGTTAAAATGTATAAATAGAATCATAAGTCCTAAAAAAGGAACCATTATGATTGAGAACAACAGTTTAGACACTTTAGGAAGGTTAGACCTTGCCAAAAAAGTTGGATACGTCCCTCAAAGGTCAGAAGGTAATTATATGACCGTATTTGATACCTTGCTATTAGGTAGAAAGCCACACATAAAGTGGGAAGTTTCAAATAAAGACATAGAAATAACAGAGAGAGTTTTAAAACTTTTAGACCTTGAAAAGCACGCTTTGAGAAACACAAATGAATTGAGTGGCGGGGAATTGCAAAAAGTAATTATAGGTCGAGCATTGGTTCAAGAACCTAAGGTAATCTTATTAGATGAACCTACAAATAATTTAGACCTTAAAAATCAGCTTGAAGTCATGAAGATTATTAAAGATATCTCAAGAACTCAAAATATAACTTCTATAATAGTTATGCACGATTTAAACCTTGCTTTACAGTATTCAGATAAATTTTTACTGTTAAAAGATGGTAATATTTACGCAGAAGGTGGAAATGAAACCATCAACAGTGAAAGTATCGAAAAAGTTTACGGTGTTGAAGCAGGCATACATGATGTAAACGGTGTAAAAATGGTTATACCGATTTATTAATTTAATTTTAATTTAATATATCTTTTTTTGTTTTGATTTTTATTTATTTTATTATTTAGTTTATTTTAGTATTTAGTTTATTATTTAGCTATTGTTCGAGTTAATTTTTTAATTTTAATTTTTTAATTTTGTATTATTCATGTACCAACTAGCTAATAATCAGGCATAAATTGATATAAATTGATATAACGTATATGCCAAATTAGATATCAAATACTTAGCAATTAACGAATAATTAATTATTTATACTATATTTTTTATTATATTCATAGATAGCAATATACTACAATATGAGTATAATCAATTTGCTATCGATTAATCAACATAAATACCCATAAAATAAACGTAAAATAAACGTAAAATAAACGTAAGCAATAAAAATCAAAACAAATCAATCAAAACCAAAAATGGTGATTACAATGAAAAGCAATATTAGAGATATTATTTTAAGGATTATTGAGTTTAGAGAAATTACAGGAATTAGCATTGATGAAATGGCAGAATATTTGCATATAACTTCAGAACAGTATCGCGCCTACGAGAATGGCGACGCTGATATACCAGCGAGCATGTTATGTGAAATAGCACATAAATTTAATGTAGATTTAAGTCTACTGCTGACCGGTAAAGATACGAAAATGCACATATTTTCTGTAACACGTAAAAATCAAGGCGTAATAGTAAACAGGCGTAAAGAATACAAATACGAGAATTTAGCATTTAATTTAACACATAAAAAAGCAGAACCGTTCATAGTAACTGTAGACCCACGAGAAGACGGTACAAGACCATCAGACAACTCACACTTGGGTCAGGAATTTATATACGTACTTGAAGGTTTGCTCAAAGTTTACATCAATAATAATGAAATTATATTAAATGAAGGCGATTCAATGTTCTTTGATTCAACATATGAACACGCAATGGAAGCTTTAGAAGGTAAAAAAGCTAAATTTTTAGATTTACTTGTATAAAACACGGAAAATAAAGATAATAAAGATAATAAAAATACTATGAAATTAAGATAAATATATTATAAAAATTAAAAAATAAACAAAGGAAAAAACGATTAAATGATTAAAAATTAATTTTAAATGAAAAAATGGATAATTTGGAGTATTTAAAAATAAAATAGGTAATATCCAAGTATTGATATATTTGAAAATATTAATAGTCAATACTATCTTCATTTTTTAAATTAATGTATACTAAATCAATTTTTAATCAATTTTAATTAACTTAATATATAAAAGGTGAATTTATGGTTTCATTATTAAATGAATATGTAAACAAATTAGATTTTGAATCATACGAAGATTTTAAGGAAAATTTTAAAATAAACGTGCCAGAAAACTTTAATTTTGCATACGATATAGTGGATAGATACGCAAAAGAATATCCTGATAAAAAAGCTTTAGTTTGGTGTAATGACGAAGGTGTCGAAAAAATATACTCATTTGCAGATATAAAAAAGTACAGTGACAAAACAGCAAACTTTTTCTTGAGTAAAGGCATAAAAAAAGGTGACGTGGTAATGTTAACCTTAAAAAGCCGTTATGAATTCTGGTTTTGCATACTAGCACTCCATAAAATAGGGGCAATAGCATTGCCTGCTACACATATGTTAACAACAAGAGACATTATATACAGGGCTGAGGAAGCTCAAATGAAGATGGTTGTATGTATAGATGATGAAAGCGTTTTACAATATGTAGATGAAGCTTACAACGAAGTTAGTGACGATTTAAAGTTCCAAAGAGTTTCTGTTGGGGATAAAGACGTTGAAAACTGGCTTAATTTCAGAGAAGAGTTTGAAAAAACTTCTGAAGATTTTGTTAGGCCAAAAGACTGTGAAACAGAAACAGGAGACACGATGGTGGCTTATTTCTCTTCAGGTACTTCAGGATTCCCAAAGTTGATAAAACACGATTATTTGTACCCATTAGGTCATATATTGACTTCTAAATTCTGGCAAAACGTTCAAGAAGATGGTTTGCACTATACCGTAGCAGATACTGGCTGGGCAAAATGTTTATGGGGTAAACTCTATGGTCAATGGATATGCGGTTCGGCAGTATTTGTATATGATTATGAGAGATTTGACGCTAAACATATGCTTGATAAAGCTTCAAAGCATGGAGTTACGACATTTTGTGCGCCACCTACAGTATACAGGTTTTTAATAAAAGAAGACCTTACAAAATATAACTTCTCAACTTTAAAGTACGCCGTAACTGCGGGAGAGCCTTTAAACCCTGAAGTTTATAATAAATTTTATGAATACACGGGTTTAAAATTGATGGAAGGATTTGGACAAACTGAATTAGTTGCAGTAATAGCTAATTTCCCAGGTATGGAGCCAAAACCTGGTTCTATGGGTAAAACATCGCCTATGTACAACATAAAATTGTTAAACTACGCAGGAGAAGAATGTGACATCGGTGAAGAAGGAGAAATAGTAGTATTAACCGATAGAGAAAATAAACCAGTAGGGATGTTTTCAGGATACCACGATGAAGAAAAAACAAAATCAGCTTGGTACGATGGGATATACCATACCGGTGACACAGCTTGGAAAGATGAAGATGGTTATTTATGGTTCGTGGGTAGAACAGACGATATAATCAAAAGTTCAGGATATAAAATAGGTCCTTTTGAGGTAGAAAGTGCTTTAATGACCCACCCTGCAGTTTTAGAATGTGCAATAACTGGTGTACCCCACCCAGTTAGGGGGCAGGTTGTAAAAGCTACAATAGTTCTAGCAAAAGATTACTTGGCTTCAGACGATTTGATGAAAGAATTGCAGAATCACGTTAAAAATACAACAGCACCATACAAATATCCAAGAATCGTTGAATTTGTGGAAGAATTGCCAAAAACAATAAGTGGAAAAATAAGAAGAAACTGTATAAGACATAACGATAAGGACTTATGCAACGAATAACTAAAATAAAACTAAAAAATTTTATTTTTAGTATTTTAATTTTTAACTCATTAAAATGAGTCAACTTTAAAAAATCATTAAATATGAACTTTATTTTCTTAAAATTTATATATAATGGTTTTATAATATATCTTGAAATTAATTATAATGATTAAATATGATAAATTAAATTAAAGAATTTAAAAAATCATGAAAATATTAAAAAATATTACTATACTAACCTAAAGAGTGAAAATATGAGTAATCCATACCCTGTTATAAATATATTAGAATGTAAAGCATGCGAAAGATGTATCATTGCTTGCCCAAAAGACGTATTATACATGAGTGAAGAGTTCAACGAAAGAGGCTACCATTTTGTAAAATACAATGGCGAAGGTTGCACAGGTTGTGCTAACTGTTACTATACCTGTCCAGAGCCTTTAGCAATTGAAGTGCACATACCACTTAAATGTAAAAAATAATAAACCATAAAAATAAACCAATAAAATAGTAAAAAACAGTACTAAATTAAAAATGAAGAATATCAGGTCAAAAATATTAAATTAAAATATATAAAAATACGATTTAAACAATTATAATTTAATTAATTGCATAGAGGTAAAATATGGCTACTCAATTAATAAAAGGAAACACAGCAGTAATTATCGGGGCTATGTACGCAGGATGTGACTGTTATTTTGGATACCCAATCACTCCAGCAAGTGAAATATTACACGAAGCTTCAAAATACTTCCCAATGGTAGGAAGAAAGTTTGTACAGGCTGAATCAGAAGAAGCAGCTATCAATATGGTTTATGGTGCAGCATCAACAGGGCACAGAGTCCTTACAGCTTCATCAGGTCCAGGTATCAGTTTAAAACAAGAAGGAGTTTCATTCTTAGCGGGTGCAGAACTTCCTTGCGTTATCGTGGATATTATGAGAGCAGGACCGGGTTTAGGAAATATTGGTCCAGAACAAGGCGATTACAACCAGGTTGTTAAAGGTGGCGGTCACGGAAACTATAGAAACATTGTATTAGCTCCAAACTCAGTTCAGGAAATGTGCGATTTTACAATGAAAGCATTCGAATTGTCTACTAAATACAAAAATCCAGTTGTAGTTTTAGCAGATGGTGTTTTAGGTCAAATGGTTGAACCATTACAATTCCCTGAAACGTCAGTTGAGCCAAAAATAGATAAATCATGGGCAGTATGTGGAACAGAAGACACAATGGATAATTTGGTAACTTCAATTTTCTTAGATTTTGACCAGTTGGAAGAATTTAACTACAAATTACAAGAAAAATACGTTGAAGTAGAGGCTAACGAAGTACTTTACGAGGAGTATATGGTTGAAGATGCTGAAATTATTTTAGTATCTTACGGAATCAGTAGTAGAATCGCGAAAAGTGCTGTAGATACTGCAAGACAAGAAGGTTTAAAAGTAGGATTATTTAGACCTATTTCATTATACCCATTCCCAAAAGATAGGTTAAAAGAATTGGCAGATAGAAAAGAATTTGAAACAAGATTTATTTCAGTTGAAATGAGTAACGGACAAATGATGGAAGATATAAAACTTGCCATTGAATGCAATAAACCAGTATCTTTAGTTAACAGCATGGGCGGTAAATTAATGGATATTGAAAAAATAATGGTAGAAATTAGGAAATAATTATTAAAAATAATTATTAAAAAATAATAGAATCAAGAATTTTAATTAAATAATATAACGAATGAATAATTAGGGGAAATTATGAAGACAAACACAGAAAATATGTGCGAAACAGCTAACGAAAAAGTAATAAGAAACCCAAAAGGGCTTTTAGAAGAATTCCCAAGAAAAGGCGGTTCAGCACCAACAGCAACCCACTACTGTGCAGGATGTGGTCACGGAATTATACATAAATTAATCGGCGAAGCAATGGAAGAACTAGATATTATGGATAGATGTGTAATGATTAGTCCTGTAGGCTGTGCTGTATTTGCCTATTATTATTTTAACTGTGGAAACATTCAGGTAGCACACGGTAGGGCTCCAGCAGTAGGTACAGGTGTATCAAGAGCTCAAGACAATTCTATTGTATTGTCCTACCAAGGAGACGGTGACCTCGCTTCAATCGGTTTAAACGAAACAATGCAAGCTGCAAATAGGGGCGAAAAAATGGCCGTATTCTTTGTAAACAACACTGTTTATGGAATGACTGGCGGTCAAATGGCACCAACAACGTTAATCGGAGAAAAAACAACCACTTGTTTAAATGGTAGAGACCCAGATTACACAGGATATCCAATTCACATGTGTGAATTATTGAGTAATTTAAAAGCACCGGTTTATATTGCTAGAGTGTCCGTATCGGACATTAAACATATTAGGAAAGCAAAACAATCCATTAAAAAAGCTTTAACTATTCAAAAAGAAGGAAAAGGTTATTCATTCATTGAAATATTGAGCCCTTGCCCAACTAACTTAAAACAAAATAGTAAAATGGCAGAAGAATTTATAAACGAGCAAATGGAAAAAGAATTCCCATTAGGTGTATATAGGGATAACTACGATGAAGCAGTAGCTTACAATAGACCAGAAAGTGATTTTTCAACCGAATCTTTGAATAACATATTTGAAGTTGAGAACGGTGCAGAAAACGCTATATATGACCCAGAGTTTAGTGAAAAACACGTTAAAATTGCAGGATTTGGCGGTCAAGGTGTTTTAAGTATGGGTTTAACTCTCGCAGAAGCAGCTTGTAGTTCAAGAAATAATGTTTCATGGTATCCATCATACGGTCCAGAACAGAGAGGAGGGACTTCAAACTGTTCTGTTGTAATTTCTGGAAAGGATATCGGTTCGCCAGTAGTTTATGCGCCTGATTTATTGGTTGCATTCAATAGACCGTCATTAGAAAGCTTTGCAAAAGATGTAAAAGAAGGCGGTATTATATTATGTGACGAAAACATTGGAAATATCGACGAATTAAATTTGGAAGTTTCAAAAGATGTTAAAATTATAAGCGTACCTGCTTTAGAACTTGCAAGAGAAATGGGTAACGAAAGAGCTATGAACACTGTTATGTTGGGCGTAATTATGGCATTAAATACAACAGGGTTAGCAAAAGAGACTTTTGTTAGTGCAATTGAAAAAACATTTGCTAAAAAGCCTAAATTAATACCTATGAACGTTAAGGTATTGGAAGCAGGCGAAAAATGGGCAAAAGAGAATTTAAATTAAATAAATTAAATTAATCTAACTTTAATTTATATTATTTTATTATATTATTTTATTTTAGTATATTATTTTATTATATTATTTTATTAGTTTTTTATATTTCTTTATATTTTTTACTTTTATTATTTTATTCTTATTTATTAGTTTTTAGTTATTTTTCCTATCTAAGTACCAATTAATTAGCGCAATTATTAAAAATAGGCTTAAAATACCCAAAACCCAGGGGGAAGAGTACATCAACATTATAGCGAAACAAATGGAAATCAATATCGCTCCAAATCGTGGAAGACTGTTTTTAAATATTTTTATCGACGCTAACAATGATAATAACGCATTACCAATTAAAAAGGCGTTTGTCATCGTAATTATATCTGTTAAACTTAATAACTTGAAAGCGAGTACTCCTATGGTTATTATATTAGCAATAAACAAAAATGCAATACCCCCTATTGGAACATTTGTTTCATTCCGCAATGACAATGGCTTTGACAAAAAGCTAGGGAAAGCCCCATTTAACGCTTGAGAAGTTATTAATCTACTAACGCCACCTATTATCATCATGTATGAACAGAAACAAAGTCCTGTAACTGTTATTGTCAATAAAGCATTTGAATTGTCGCCAAATAATGGGTATAGAATCACCGATAGCATAGAAACCATGTTTGGAGGATTTACCAAATTCATATCTATCGTTTGTATTGCAAATGAAACAACGATATAAACCAGTGAAACAATTAAAACGGTCAGTAAAGCCGATTTTGGTATTATTTTTTTAGGATTTTTTACTTCTAAGCTATAATTCCCCAGGATTTCCCATCCTAAAATTGACCAAAACATTAGTAAGAATGAATGACCGATATCGTAGCCAGATATTGCCGTAGGTACAAATATCGGGTCTTTTCGGTAAAATGCAATTGTGAATAACCCTCCTGCTAACAAAACTATCGTTATAATGCCTGATAATATCGTAGAAATCTTACCAACTTGTGCAATATCTTTTAAAAGAGTTATAAAAGCCAAAGAAAGCAATAAAAGTGCATAAAACTCCGGAGGTATGGATAAGCCCCAGTTTGAAATTAACGCTGATAAGTATTCGCCTGAAACCATAAGTATTATAACAGGCCCTAAAAATGCTGAAACTATTAAATATGTGGCCGTTAAATTCCTAAATGATTTTCCAAAGGAATACTCTACAACATCTGCTAAACCAGAGTCTCCAGGGAATAATATACATAATTTACTTGCAATATATGCAAAAATTCCACTTAATATCATCATAAATATCCAGCCAAAAACTGAATAGTCTCCGAGTGTTTCGTGAACTAAAGGGGGCATTATTACGATTCCTGAGCCTAATAAAGGGCCTATTATAAGCCCCGTAAGTGTAAATATTCCTAATTTTTTCCCGTTTGTATTACTGATACTGGTATTTTTATTATCGATAGTAGTTTTGTCCATATTGGTCACGTGTTTTATTTTTTATTTTTTATTTTTTAATTTTTATATTAGTATTATTATATTATTTCTAAATTATTATTTAAGGTTACCATTATGTTTTATTACTATATAACTATATTTTTAGTTATTTTAAACTATTTTTAAATTATTTTTAAATTATTTTTTAAGTTACAAATTATCGATATTTTGCTTTGTTTTTTTGTAAAAATTAATCTACTTACTTAATATAGTAATAATTTTATAAATAATATTATAGAATAAAAAAATCAAATTTATAAATTAATAGTACCTATTTTTAAATTTCAATCTATATAATGCCTCATTAAGTTGAAAAAATTAAGTTATAAGACTTTAAAAACCTTAAAAATGTTATAATCTTTAGGGGTGACATTTTGAAACTAAATAAACTAAAAAAATCCAAAAAGGGGCAAATATCTTTAGAGTTAATACTGCTATTATTGGTCGTAATACTCTCTGCATCAATTTTGGCATATATATTTTTAAACGACGTTGCCGAAAGCTCCGGAATTTTAAGTAATATTGATATATTAGGTGGTTATTCAACCGGAGACGTTCAAAATGCTACAAATAAAACCGTTCTGGGTCCCTTAGTTGGTAATGTGCGTATAGGTGCTTGTTGGATTTACGACCCTTCGAACCCACAAACTGCTTATGAATCGGGTTTTATAGCCGTAGATACGAATGGTATCGCATATACGTTAAATAGTGATGGTCTAGTCCAAAGTAATGGAACCATTCAGCCGGAACTAATAGGGAACGATACAAGTATCCCAGGTAATACTGGTGTAGTCTACAGATTGCATAATATTAAATATTTCATGGTAAAACCAATAGATAACGTTAATCAACCATTACCTCAAGCAAATTATGTGTTAAAATTAAATAACACGGATTTAGTCGACGAATATGGTACAAATAGGTATTTAGCCACTGCAATAAACGAAGATGGCACGATAGATGTTAAAATATACCCGCAATATGGTGTTTATATTTACACACTACCGCATGACTTTTATGGTTCGCTAATATTCTATGAAAATTAGGGCTAATAATCTTAGAATAATGAAAATTAAATAATTAATGAACTAATGAAATAAAAAATAAAAATAAGGAAATAAAGTAAAATAAATAAAATAGAATTTAAATTTTTATATTTTATAATTATTTTATAATTATTTTATAGTTATTATTTAGAAGGGTATTAAATCTCAAAACCCATCTCTTTTAACATTTTTAAATCTTTATCTGGACTCTGACCATCTGTGGTTAAATAATTGCCCACCATAAGACCATCAAGCGAATAAAACGCTAAATTTTGCAAATCTTTTAAGACGTGTTCTCTGCCACCACATAGTCTCACGCTACTTTGTGGATAAATTATTTTTGCGATTGCAATAGATTTCAACGCTTCTATGACTCCAATTGGCGTGTAAACTTTATTATCTATTAATTCATAGTTTTTAGTACCTTTAATAGGATTTAACAAGTTTAATGCTATACTATCTACACCAAGTTCCTTTAAATCGTATATCATACTGTGTCTATCCTTTTTAGTTTCCCCGAGACCAAAAATACCGCCACTACATACACTAACCCCGTATTTTTTGGCTTTTTTTGTAACGTCATATTTATCTTTATAACTATGAGTTGTACAAATTTTATCGAAGTATTCTTTTGAAGTCTCCAAATTATTATGCAATCTTATTTTATTTTCTGAAAAAGCTTTTATTTGGTCTTTTGATAGTATTCCTAACGATGCACAAGTTTTTAATCCTGTTTCTTTTTGTATACCAACTAAAGTTTCGAGAATTGTTTCAAATTCTTCATCAGATACCTTTTTACCACTGGTAACTATCGAGTACCTGTTACAGTATTGTTTCATTCCTTTTGCGTTTTTCAATATTTCTTGAGGGGTTTTTAATCCATATTCATCTATTTCGCAGGTATTATGGATAGATTGAGCACAAAATGAACAATTTTGAGTACATTTGCCAGATTTTGCATTTATTATCGAACATAAATCCATTTTTGGCTTTTTATTGTTTCCACAGATAATTTTTAAATTATTTGTTGTATTTAATAGCACATCTAAATCTAAATCCCATAATTCTAAAGATTTTTTATGAGAAATACCTTCCAAAGAGGAATTTAAAAGTTCTTCATCAAGTACATTTAATTCGGAAATATCAATATCGCTATTTACTTCCTCTTTTATATCTTCTGAATTTTCTACGTCATCATTTTCGTTTTTTAGTTCTTTATTCATGTTATCTCGTCTTTAAATTTTAATTATTCTATGTAATATAATTTATAATATACTTTATAATATAATTTATAATATCATTTTAAGTTGTAATTTATAATTTATAATTTATAATTTGGTATATATTATGTAATTATACTATATAAAATTAAAATAGTCAAATAATGATAAACAAATATAAAACAAATATAAAATAGGCAATAAATTAAAAACAGATAATACAACAAATAGTAAATTAACTAACATTAAGTTAACTACTTAATTAACTAATTTAAATAGCTAATTATTGATTAATTTAATTATCTAACAAAAAAAATTAAAATAAAATAGAATAGACTATACAGACATACATAGTACAATATATAACTCAAAATACATTAAGTATATGTTACATAATACATAATTTAAGTACATAATTTAAGATATAGCATATAGATATTGAGGTATTATTATGCTATTAGATAGTTAATAATTTTGCAAAAGCAGTTTTAAGTTCTCTCTTTAATAATTAGTTATTTATTACTTTACGTCTCTAAAATTATTAAATTGTTTTGGGTGTCGCATATTATATAAGTATTTAGTTACCATAATTATAGATTTATAGCATGCACAAACATATATCACATTTTGGAGTATTTCAAAATGTTTTACACATATGTGCAAATATACTCGTGTATTTTATATTATATAAATCTATTGAATTAAATTTATTTATTGCCCTCTAATTTCGTAAATAGGTAATATTTTAGGATTTTTTAATTTAAGATTTTTAATGTAACTATTTTAAAATTAAATTAAATACATATTTATACTTTTTAAACCTATTTTATTATGTTATTATATATTATTGTCGTTTAAATATATACTTAATTAAGTATTTTAAGTATTTTTTAATTATTTTATTCTCTATATAGCGGTATGTGGAAGTGATACTATGGGTATTATGGACTCTATAAAATCCATATTTAACAAATCTAAAAAAGTAAATTACTCAATGTCTAAAACAGTTGATTTAATGGACTTAAATCCCCGACAAGTGGGTCCAAATCAACACGTAAAACCTTATTATGTTGTAGCTTCTGTTGAATTAGGTAATACAACTACCAAAGCGATTATAACAGCAACGGATATGGAAGAAGGTATTACTTACTTAGTAAGTAAAGATGTAAGAATGACTAGGGATGTAAGAGGCCCTAAAAAAGGCGAAAACGTATTTGGTACTACAATTTGGGGTATTGAATTAACCAAAGAAGCTGTATCTGATATGGTTAGGGACGTATTGCTCGGAGCTTTAGAAAAGGCACATTTAACACCCGATGATATTCATTTCGTAGTTAGAAGTACAGGGGTTACTGCAGGTTTTGCATCTCCTGAAGAAGTTGGAAATATGATAGTTGCACTTGCAGAAGGTTGTAGAAACGCAGGAATTCCAAATTCAAAGATGACTCCAATCATGACTAAAAAACAACTTCCGGAAAAATTGCAGAATTACTGTTTAGTTGATAAAGTAATGTTTGACGGTGCAGTAACTGGTGTAGTACCTCCAAAAGGTAAAGAAGCCGTAGCAAACGAGATGGAAGGAGAATTAGTAACAGCAGGTTTAAAATCTGGTTCAAAATGGACGGATGTAGACTTTAGAAACCCTTGTATTTCCATTGATTTCGGTACTACACTCGCAGGTAGGGTTATAAATGATGAATTACCTTACGCAAAAGTTGTAGGTAATTTATGCGGTTTAGCCGGTGCTATTCCTGACGCACTTGTTCGAGGCACTGGACTTGTTAGTAAAAAAGGTGGAGCCGTTTTAGATATCAAAAATAAGGCCGGTAAGATAGATAAGAAACTCGCAAAAGAATATTCCGACAAAGTTCACGAATTCGTTAGCGTTGAGCGTGTACCTATGGGGCGTACAAGATACGGTACTGTACCATTGGATACTGAAGCTGCTGAAAAAGCAGGTACTTACTTAATTGGGTGCGATGTAGGTGAAAACGGTAGCGATTTAATAAAGTTGGAATCCATTGGAAAAGAACTATATGAAAAATCAAATATTAACACTTTGCTTTATTGTTTAGATTTAGTATCGGCTAGGGTGGCTTGTAGGGTCATAAAAATAGCTAAAGACAATGGTTTAGTTACGGAAAAATCCGCAGTAGGCATAACTGGAAGAGCGGGTATAACTGGAGAAAAACCTGACGTTTTAATCGAAATGCTGAAATCTTTGAACATATGGGATGAACCAAACGACCACGTCGTATTTGTTGAAGATGGTTTAGCACTCGGTGCAGGCGTAATGGCAAGATGTATGAATTGTTTAGGGACTCCAAAACACCCAATAGGCGGAAATAGGGGCGGTCCATGTATACTAAAACAAAGAATTGAGCGCCAAAAAAGATAATATGTAGAAAAGTAAATATTCTAATTTACTTACTATCTTATTTACTTACTATCTTATAATTTTTTATTATATTATTCCGTATAATCTTTATTATTAATCCATATGTTAATTACTAACTCATTTTTATTGATTTCACTCTTGTATATCTCGATATTTGATATTTTAGAGATATTACTCCCAAATTTTTTTCCAATTTCTAAATAAAGCATTCTTAAAATACTGTATTCTATAACTTCATCAATTTCACGAATATAGTATTTCAAAGTAATGTTAAAATCCGGCTTTTTATTTAAAATTGGTTTTGGATTACAGTTTAATAATTTTAAAAGCTTATTTGACATATCTTTGTAATTTAATTCTCGATATAAATTTTCATCATGGTCATAATCCCGATAAATAGTGTTTATATCTTCTAATTCTATTTTTAAATGTTCGTTATGATTTTTAGAATCCAAATTACGGTTTAAATCTGTAACATCCATGAATTTCAGCTTATAAGCATCTACATTTTTACGACCAACTTTATACAACCAATCATTCAGCGATAATATCGGTAACCTTTGGTCTAACACATAGTATTTATTATTCAATTTTAAGCCTGTTGCAACGTGTCCAATTACCGTAAAGTAATATATATCTTTAAAACCTGCTTTGTTCAACAACATAGCAGTTATTTTTGCATATTCCCTACAAATAGCTACCCTATATCGTAAGCTACTTTCAATAGGTAAATTTAGCTTAAAAATTGATTCTATAGTATGATATGCTAATTTTTTATCTCTCGAGATTAACCGGTATTTAAGATAAACGTAGGTCATTACTGCTAATATTCCACCAATACATGCGGAATAAAGGATTACAGAGTCTAAAAATCCAAATATATAATATAAATAATAATTAATCAGTATTGAAGTAATAAACATAATAACTATAAATTTGCTGTACAAATTATTCGTATAAGCCAGATATAGTATCAATAATAGGAAACTAAAAGAATATACGGGATACAATAGACCACCATAAATTCCGAGAAATAATGCAGAAATAATGGTCAGTATATTAGTAATCGAGATACTAGCAAGTCCTAAAAATAATATAGTGACAATTGCAAATACTATTCCTCTTTCAAAGGTATATTCGATATTTAAATTTTGAAATTCCAATATATTTGACAAAATTGCTTTGTTGTATATGTCATTTTTATGAGTATTATCATCATGCTTATTATTATTGTTTAAATTAATTATATTATATATTTTGTTTAATTCTTCCATATTTTCGTCATTAACACCCATTTGACCATTTAAATAAATTTTTTTTAAATTTTTAGTAAATCCCATTATAGCCAACCCCCCATATATAATGACACAATACAAATAGTAATGACTTCAAATTTAAAAAATAAATTATTTATTTAGATAAATATAAAATATAAATATAAATATAAATATAAAATATAGTCTAAAGTATAATCTAAAATTATAAGATATAATCTAGTTTATTGATTTATTATCCCTTTATTAGCTTCAATTAACTCATTAATCTCAACTCGCGGGTTAAAGTAGCTTTTTCTTTTGGCACTACTTCCATATATTATGGCACGGGTCGGGCAAGTTTGTATGCAACCCATACATTCCTGACATTTATGTTTATAGATTATTCTATCGTTATTTTCCAATTTTTCGTTATCTACTATTTCTATATTGCTAACAGGGCAGATTTCAACGCAATTCTCACAAAGGTTGCAAGCTTTTGATATTTTGAATTTTTCATCAAATTTATACAAACTCTTTTTCCAGAATGGGTAGAATGCCCCCGTTGATATTTTAGCAATTATTGAATCCATTGCGTTATTTTTTTCATTAGATTGTATTAAATTCCCTAATTCTTTAACCCTTATGTCTGTATCATCTAAAATCTCTATTATTTTAGATTGAGATGGGGCACTAAACGCTAAAATATAATTACTAGGCATTTGAACCGTATAACCTGCATTTAATTGCTGTTTTTTCTCTTTTAACAATTTATCCACTTGGCAATGCACTCCCCCTGCCATTTTTCCACAAGTGGCTATACTGTATATTTTAGGGTTTCTTTCCATATTTAAACGTTTTATAAAACTTTCAACTATTTCAGGTACTCCAAAACCATAAACTGGGTATATAAATATTATTCTATCGGAACCGCAGGTTATTTGCTCTTTTTTTATCTCATTTGCAATGGGAATAATTTTGGTATTGGTTTTAGTTCCCTTACCGTTATTGTTTGAAAGTACCTTGGCGAGTTCTCTTGCAACATAATATGAATTACCCGTACCTGAAAAGTAATATATAACGTTTATTTCTTCTTTTAGGCTACTTTTTATTTCTTCTTTTATTTTGGATAACTCTTCAACAGTATTTGGTTTTATTTTTACCGTCTGCATCTTTTCATTATTTTCATTATTTTCAATAATTTCCGTATTTTTATCATTATCAATACTTTTATTCAAATTTTCACCCCTATATTAAATCATAAATTGAATTAAATAAAGTCAATAACGTTAAGAACGTTAAATTAGTTTTGTAGATAATAATTATTTATTATCTAAGTTATTTATATATACATTATTCCAAATAATTTTGTACGTATTAAGGTTGTCCAATTTAGCCAAAAATATCTATTTATAAGTATCAAATCATAAATATATATGAAGATATTAATTAATTTTAATTACATCAATTATTTTAAATATATTTTATCTACACTTAATTTAACCAATTTGGATAATTAATTTATTTAGCTAATACCTATCATAAGTTGTTAACATACACATGGTGCGGGTGATGATAATGGGTGTCGAAACTAACTTAAAAATAAGTAATCCAAATTATGATATTGCAATATTTGGAATGGGCTGTTTTTGGGGCTCCGAAGAATTATTTAGGACTATAGACGGAGTTTTGGATACTGAAGTGGGTTACATGGGCGGTAAAACCAAATACCCAACTTATGAAGAAGTTTGTAAGGGTGATACCGGACATGTTGAAGTAGTTACTATAATTTATGACATAAATACAGTTGATTATGGGGATTTATTAGATACATTTTGGATTAATCACGACCCTACTACATTAAATCGGCAAGGATGGGATAGAGGCGAGCAATACGCTTCTACAATATTTTACACGACAGAAAAACAATATAAATTAGCTAAAAAGTCTTTAAAAAAAATGCAGGATACCCTTAAGGATATGAAAATCGATAAAAAGATTGTTACACGAATTAGAAAGGCAGGAGAATTCTATAAGGCTGAAGAATACCACCAAAAATATTTAATGAAAAAAAATAAAAAATTTTTAGAGTTATTTTAATTAGTATAGTAAAACTCTAAATTTATATCCTATTTTACTTTTTTTATTATTAATTATAATATACTATTTTATTTTTTATTATTTTATTTTTCTTTTAACTGATATCTAAAGGCTCTATAGATAAAGAAAGAACCTATAATCAGTGTTAATAGTCCAGAAAGCGGTTCAGCATACCATATGCCGATAACTCCGAAATACATTGGTAATAAGTACAATAAAGGCAATATAAATCCAAAAGATTTAAGTAGTGCTAACGTATTCGCTACTTTACTATCTCCTATAGATTGGAAATAGATGATTATTAGGAATACTGGCCCTAACACTAAAGTACCAAATGAAAATATACTTAGTCCTGTTGTAGCGGTTTCAATTAACGCCATGTCCGTGGAATTAAATATATTAATTAGGTATGTAGGGAATAGGTTGTATAATATAAACGAAATTACGCCTACAGTTGCACATAACCCCCCAGTGATTTTTAAAATCTCTTTTACCTTGTCAAATCGTTTAGCCCCGTAGTTATAACTTATAAGTGGCTGCACACCACTACATAACCCTAAAACTGTCATAAATAGGATTATAAATAGGTATATAACAATACCAAATGCGGAAACGTGCAAAGAACCGCCATATTTTAAGAATTGGGTGCTGTAAACTAACGAACCGATTGCGGAAGAAAATTCCATTAAAAATGGAGATATACCGGTTAAAAGTACCAATTTTAAAATATCTTTGTCGTATGTTTTAAAATTAAGTATATTTTTTACTCGATAACCTAAATTTTCTATTTTTAAGTTAGATTTTTTTGCTATAAAGTGATGTAAAAATATCATTGCTCCAAGTGTTTCTCCCATCAATGTAGCGATTGCTGCACCTGCAACCCCCCATTGAAATACAATTATAAACAATGCATCAAATACGATATTCACTAATGCACATATAATCATTACTTTCATAGCTTTTTGCGGGAATCCATCGTTTCTAATAATGGGTTCAAGTCCAACGTTAAATAATGAACCCATTGCACCAATAAATGCTATTCCTAAATAGGTTAACGATAAAGTTAGTAGGGTTCCTTCGACTCCGAAGCTTGTTAGTAATGGTTTTATTGCTAATAATCCAACAACTGTTAGGACTACGCCTAATAGTAATAAAATACAAAAAGCATTTTTAAATATTTCCTCAGCTTTTTTGGGGTCCTGTTTGCCCAAACTAATGGATATATGCGCAGAAGCTCCTACTCCAATCATAATTGCGAAAGATATCATCATTAATTTTATCGGGAACGAGAGTGTAATGCTCGCAATAGCTTCAGAACCCACCCAATGACCTATAAATATACCGTCTATAATGGTATATACTCCATTAATTACGAATCCAATTATCGCGGGGATACTATACCGAGCTATTAATTTAGGAATCGGCGTAGTATTCAAGTCGTAATTAGTCATAAGTTCACCTGTGTGTAAAGTATTTTTATTGATGTAAATTAATATTTAGGTAATCCCTAAATAATAGTATTAAGATAAGACTTTTCGGTATAAATACCTATCTAAATAAAAAAATTTCGAAAAAATAATGAAAAAAATAGAATTTAAAGTTTTAAAGTTTTAAAGTTTTAAATGCAATTATTTTTAATTATCCATTTATTTTAATTTATTTTTAATTTTATAATTAATCATCGTCTTCATCATCGTCTTCATCATCAAAGTCCAACTCGCCTATGAAATTGTGTGGCAAGATATATAATATAATGTCTCCGTTATTGAATATTTTAACGTGAATAATTCCAAGTGTACTTTCGTCTTCATTATCGTCTATTTCGGCTTCAAAACTTCTCTGCTGAATATTGGGTATTTTTTTGTTATCAACTTGAATTTGATAATTTTTATTATATAATGGCTTCACAGATATTTCTTCAATATTATATAATACGTAATGATTACCCTTTTTCTCAGGTTGTGTCGTAACTGCTGAACCGTCGTTTGACACCACTTCACCATCTTTTATTGTATATACAACATCGTATTTGCTCGTAGCTTGGAAATTTGAACTATCTAGTAAACAATTTTTAATCCGTATTTCCCCTTCATATTCGTCTTCATCATCGGTTTCATCAGAATCTTCTTCATCATTATCATCATCGGTTTCATTAGGGTCTTCAGTATCTATATTACTTGAGTTACTGGGACCACCCACGGAATAACCACTTATTACAGAGGTATTGGCTAAGATGGCAGATGTTTCTTCAACTCCGTTAATGTATGTATATCCTAGTATCGATACAGAACCTAATACAACCAAGGTAATAATTATCATTTCAAGAGATATTTGTCCTCGTCTCAAAGTATCACCTTGTAACATAAAATCACTATAATTAGTATAATATATATTTATGATAATATATATTACATACGCCATATATTAGACTATCGAATGCAAACATAACAACAATATAAAAAACCGGGTATTTAAAATCCTAATTAATTTTTAACCAATATTTTTAGGTATTTTAGAATTTAAAGGTTTTAATTTTTTTAACTTAATTAATAGTTACGATACAATTAAAACTATATATAGTCCTAGATACATAATATTATAATACATTTATAAAGTAATATCTCCGAATAATAATCAAAATGTATTATATAATTTAATAAAGGAATATTTCTTAATTATTTTAATTATTTTGAATATATTAACTATTTTAAAAATTTAAGCAATTTAAGATTAAGTATAAAAAGATTATGTATTAATTTAGTATAAATTTAGTATAAAAACATATATTATTGAATTATCCCCAAAAATGATGATATTATGAGCATAGAATATATTTATGGTTTTTTTTGCATAATTGCAGGACTATATTTTGAATTAAGAGGAAAGAAATTTTATGACATCTTTTGGATATCAATGCTTTATTTAGGTGCATTAATTCACTTCAACAGCATTGAATTTTTAGGAATACTGATATTAACACTTGCAAATTACATTAAAAGTTACGCCAAAATACTTGCAAATTTAGGTATAGTTTTATTTATTGCATCTTTCGTAATGTCTGGTTCTTATTACGCATTATCATTAATAATGTACTACTTCATTGCGTTGGCACTTTACCATGGCAATTTGATGGATGGACAAGAAACAAAGTATTTAATAGGATTATCTTATTTAAGCGGTTTCCTTATTTCTTCGTCGATATTTTTGGATTCAGTGCTTTTTGTAATTCCTATTCCACTTTATTTCCTAATTGTAAATTACAAAAATGACCCGTCGGATTATGAAGACCTTAGCTTACAAAGTTTTTCAAGGTTGGCTACATCGATTAAAAAAAGCGAGAAAGATGTAAAACCTACAGATAATGTAGTATGTTATGATAAAAAGTCTTTGATAAGCGCAGGATTTAAAAATAAGGTTAGAAATCCTTATATGAATAATTTAAGTAATTTAGATAGTTTAATTAATTTAGATAGTTTAAGTAATTTAAGTAATCAGGGCAATACAAATAAGTTAGATAATTTTAATTTAAATAATGAAAATTATATCGATATTTCGGAAATTGGTGAGTTATCAACTAGTATGAAGCACAAGCTTAGCTATGATAACGCACTATTGGAAAATTCAAAAATCCAAGACAAAAAAGTATGGGTTACCCCCCATATTCCATTCATGTTGTTTATTACAATGTCTTACATAATATTTTGGTTTGTA
This sequence comes from Methanococcus voltae PS, assembly GCF_024807035.1. Classification (NCBI taxonomy): domain Archaea; kingdom Methanobacteriati; phylum Methanobacteriota; class Methanococci; order Methanococcales; family Methanococcaceae; genus Methanococcus; species Methanococcus voltae. Next base: position 77,787 of record NZ_JANUCQ010000004.1, on the reverse strand, counting down.
AAAAAACCTATATTATTCCTACTTATAGATAATTTAGTTCATTAAACGGCGGAAATAAAAAATAAATAATGTCATAACCACTTCTAAGACTAAAACATATAACTAAAACGTTAAATAGCAAATAGGTATAAGAATTATATATTAATTAAATATGTTTTAAATATATGACAAATTAAATAGTTATATTTTTTAAAATTATTTAATCTTATATAATCTTATTTAATCTTATTTAAAAACTTAAAAGTGGGATAATACGGCTAAAAATAATAAACTTATAACCAAAAAAAATAAGGTTATTAACGACGTTAATTGCGATGTTACAATCCACGAATCGATGATTGAGGATTTTGGAATATTTTTACATATGTTGATGGGTCGACAAATTGAAATTTCTAAAAAAAATTTTCCAAATATCGAAGAAGAGTATTCAAAGCTTACAATAATACAGTTAGACTATTTATATGCGATACATACACTAAATAGTCCTTCTTTTTCAGATATTGCAAAACATATGAATGTTGCAAATTCTTCTGTAACAGAAATGTACCATAGATTATATAAAAAAGGCTATGTATGTAAATCGCAGTCAGAAAAAGATAAACGAGAATATCAAATTCATTTAACGTTTAAAGGCAATAAGTTAATTTATAAGGATTTAATGGCTTCAATATGTTTATCCAAGGAAATTTTTGAGAAAGCTCCTCGGGATAAGTTATTAGGCGCATATGAGCTATTAAAAGAATATCTTTATACCATCAAATCTGAAGAAATTGAGCAATATTTTGTAAAATATAGTGAATATAAGGATATTGAAAACAATTATTTAGATTAATTTACTATTATTTATTTTTCTATTTATTTTTTAATTTTTTAGTTTTTAAGGTATTTTATATTTTTAAAGGATTATATAATAAATTATATATAATATTCTTAATAAAGTAAAATAAGTTGGAATCATAAATATTTAATTGTTAACACACTACTAACTTACTAATTACGTATTTTGATAAACGTTGTATATTTTTTAATATGATTTTTATATGAGTATATATTTATATATTATATTTTACAAATTATTACATTTTAAGAGGGTTAATTTGAAACGAGGACAAATATCTCTTGAAATAATAGTATTAGTGGTTGTAGCAATTGCTGTGGCTTCTATAGCGGGCTATACTTACGTTTCAGGAGTTAAGGAATCTATGGCTCCCATAAATAGCACGAAATTTGTCGATGGTTTTTTTAACCAGACAGAAGATTTAATCTCTACGAATAATACCAACGACACTATCGATAATCCTGTAAATAATACAAATGATACAAATACGGGTGGCGATACTCCAACACCACCAACAAATAACACGAATAATACCAATAACACGCCAGAAATACCTTCGGGTACCTATACGGGAGAGTTATGGATGGGTTTCTGTAAAATCTATGATTCTTCAAACCCCGTTGATAGCAAATTTAGAGCAGTGGATAGCAATGGTATAGAATATACCGTTATCGAAGGAAACGTCATATCTAGTGACGGTAGGGTGGTTTCCAATGATATCGATACAATATTGCCAAATATCGTAGAATTTACCGCAGAACCTATCCCTACATTGTTTTATGTGGTATCCGTGGACCTTTGGCCAGTATCTAGTAGATATATGGATGATAGGTTTGTAGCAACATCGACCACGGGCTCTGGATATCTTCATATTTCGAACTTTGGTACTGGAAGGTTATATGTACAAGCAAACCCGTACGAATATCATAGTACTATCAAATTCTATGAATAAAATATCTTTATTTTTTTATCTTATTTTTTATTTTTAGTTTATATATAAACCTTTTTAGAGTATAGTTTAAAATAATTAGACAAATTTTTATACGATATATTCAATATTTATTTAATCCATATTTTATTTCAACTTTTAATATTTTAATTATCGGTGATTTAATGAATTATAACAATAAAAATAATAATTTAGATACATATACAAAAGATTCCAATGATTACGACTCTAAATCTTACAAATCATCTAAAAATTATGATTTTTATGAATTTAAGGAATATATTAATAACAAATTCCCATACAATAGTATGAGACCACAGCAAATAACTTTTATGGAAAATATATATAATTGCATCGTAAATAATAGGAAAAATGAATTAGATAACGCTTTAAAGTCAAAAAATTCCAAAAACAATGAAGATGGGAGTAATGGCAATAATAAAACATCTAATTTAAAAATTCATAAAAATTTAGTAGTTGAAGCACCTACTGGAGTGGGAAAAACCTTATCTTACCTTATACCTTCTCTATATTTCGCAGAACGAGGTAATAGGATTATAATACTCACCGAAACAATAGACCAGCAAGAGCGTATATTGGAAGATTTAAATTCATTAAAGCACAATTTAAAAGTATCATTTATGATGGGGAAGGGAAATTTCTTCTGTAAATCAAAAGGAGACAAAGCAAATCGTTTATACTGCCAATTAAATAGACACTGTAGATACAGACCAAATCGAAAGCCAATTTGCGAGTGTGGGACAAAAAAAGAAGAATTACGGTTAAGTGACGATTATGTTAGGTATTATTGTCCAATATGTGCTTGTGAGTACCAAAAAGTAAAAATAGATTGTTTAGATGCAGATATCGTAATTATGAATAACAGTATATATTACTATTTAAAAGAGGAAATCGACAAAAAGAAGAGGACAAATATAGTAATTGTAGATGAAGCCCATAAATTAGAGGGTAGTATCAGAAATTCGGCTACAATAACTATTAATCCGAAAATGGCACTCGGTAGACTTAGATATATGGCCTATAATTATGCACCGCTTAGAATTAGAAAAGCAATTGATAGATACGGTTACGGAGATGAAGGCGCATCAGATAAACAATTCTGGGAAATAATCGAAAATTATGTACACACTTTTGGAAAGGACAAAGATTTCAAACAATTTTTGGTACATAACGGTGAAAAAATAACATCTTTCGGAATGAAAGAAGATGTAGCAATTTTAGGCACATTACTCGAAGGATATTATGAAATTAGCGATATTCAAAAGAAAATTAAGAAATTTGAAGAAAATGTTGAGTTAGATAGAAAAGACTTTAAATTTAAAATAGAGAATAATGCTTTAGTCCCATTAGAATTGCAGTTCGTAACTGAAAAGAGAATAAACGATATGCCACTTTCAGACTTTATTGATGATGTAATGGGCTTAAGAAACGTAAATAGTAATTACGTAATTTATAGAAATGAGAATAAGGTTTTATGTGAACCTGTACTGGTATCTTCCATATTAAAGAATTTATACGACGGAGCGTCCGTAATACACTGTTCTGCTACATTAGGGGATTTAAATATTCACGCAATGAAAACGGGAATGGATAAAACTACTAATTTAGTACTAGATAGTCCGTTTTCCAAAGAACGACGAAAGATAATTGCATTATCTGATGGCGTAGATATGAAATTTAAATCACGCGATGATAATATAACAAATCGTAAAAATTCTAATGAAAATCTGTACAAATTAGTAAAAGCTTGTGATGGTAACACACTAATACTTTTTAAAAGTTTTGGGGACTTAAATTCAGCTTATAATTACTTTTTAATGAAAGGGTATAAAAACAATATACATTGCTATCAACAAGGGATGGACGGCAAAGAAGCCAAAAAATTAAAAAGCGACTTCGAAAAATACGGCGGTTTGTTACTTGCAACTGGTAGATTTGCCGAAGGTGTTGATATACCAGGAGAAGCCCTAACTGCAGTAATAATTGATAGTTTACCATTCCCAGTACCTACACCACTTTTAAATAAAGAGCAAAGCTTAATAGAGAATAAATTACGAAGAAGAGTACCAAATGCACATTGGAGAGCATTTTTAATGACTTCTTTCCACATAATGTCTAGAACAGTTGTCCAAATGATAGGTAGATTAATAAGAACTGAAGATGACTACGGAGTTGTGATAATTCAAGACCGTAGATTCTCTGAATGGGTCGGTAAAGAAATGGTGAGTCGTAAATATCTTAAAAATGGATTTATGACACTTACGAAAAAAGATGCAATCGAATTTATTCCTGAATTTATGAATAAATATCGATAATTATTTTTTACTTTTTTTATAATTTTTTGTTTTGATTTATATAGTTTCTCAATTGATTTATTTAATAATATAGATATAACTGTTTTTACAAAATTATATTAATTCAGTATATGATGTAACTTAATTTGTGATATTAATTCAGTAATTTTATTTGGTGGGAAATTATGATATCAAGGGGCGAAATCATACAAAAAATAAAGTCATATAAACCGTGTGACGATTGCAATACGCCAATTTCAAAGACTATTCCAATAAAAAAACTTAATTTAAATGAAAGAAAGCGAAATTGTAACTGTGGACGTGCTCAAATAGATGATGTAATGTTAGACGTTGCCAATGTAATAATGGACTACAATGAACTACCCGACGGGGTAAATGGGGATAATATAGCCTTAAAAGATTTGGGTATGCCGATGATTGAAGCAGGTTATCCTTTAAAATATGCCCCTGTTTTATCGAAAAATGATTTAGTTTTGTTAAATAATTACGTATCAAAGGACTGTGCAAATGAAATTATAAAAATACCCGAAGTAAAATCTGTTATATCCAATTCCAAAGAAAAAAAGGCGAATAATTCTGAAAATTTAAACGAGTTGCTTGTTGGGGACGACTTTCGATGTGATATATTTACATTAAAATCACTATCTACGTGCGTTATAGCGTGCAAAAATCAATCAAAATTACATATTGAATTTCCTAGACCATTTAATCCAAAAATAAATAAAATAGAACGACTAAATTTAAAAGATAAGGTGGTATTAGATGGTTTCTGTGGCTGTGGTACCCTAGGGATGGTAGCTTTAAAAAAAGGTGCTAAAAAAGTTATTTTTTCAGACATAAATAAAATAGCACTTTATGATTTAGAGTACAATTTGAAGATAAATTTTGGTGAAGAAATATTTGAAAATAACAAGGTTGAAATAATTCACTCGGACTTTATGGATTTAAATTTTAACAATATGCCTTCAGATATATTATTAGGTATTAACGATATTAATGGTTCCAATTCGATAGATATATGTTTTGTGGACCTTTTTCCAAATATGGCGCCTGAAAAGTTTTTAGAAAAGGCTAAAAAATTATCAAAAGATGTAATTTTAATATAAAACTTTTTAAAACTTTTTAATATTTAAAAAAAACAAATTTATTCATTTTTAAGTTTAAATACGTTTAATAATGTATTATTATAAAAAATAGTTAACTATATATACTTACATCGTATAGTATTATAATCATATATGGTTACACATTATATTTAAACCTTTTTTTTTAAATTAATTCGACATTTGGATATATTATAAATAACATATGTGAGGGTAGTGTCCCACAAGACCACTATATTCACATATATATCGTATGTGTTTTGAATAACATTTGATGAAGAATATAAAAAATAATGAAAATAGAATAACCATATAAAAATAACATCTAAATTAATTAATCTTTGATAAATAAATACTAATAAATTGCTAAAATTAATTTAACAACCCATATATGAATTATTTTCTTAAAATATTTTAAATTGGTTAATTCAAAATAATATAACGGATAATACGGACCCTAAAAATAAAAAATAAAAAAATAAATAAGCATACTATATTTTATATTAAAGTTCAATCCCTACACGAATTTAATATAATATATAAGGTCATATGCTTTATTTTTACGTATTATCGTAGTTTATACCTTGAATTTCTAATTTAGCTTTTTTTAAGAACTATTCATTTAAACGGTGATATAGTGACTGAATTTAAAGTAGTCCATACTGTGTGCCCTTACTGTGGTACTGGTTGCGGTATTGACTTAGTAGTTAAAGACGGCAAACTTGTAGACACCCACCCTTTTAAAAGACACCCTGTAAACCAAGGGAAAGTTTGTATAAAAGGTAACTATTGCTACGAGTTTGTACACAGTGAAGATAGACTTACTGTTCCTTTAATCAGAAAGAACGGCGAATTGGTTGAATCAACTTGGGAAGAAGCATTAGACTTAATCGCAAGTAAATTAAAAGGATACAACCCTGACGAAGTAGGTTTCTTCTCCTGTGCTAGAGGTGCTAACGAAGAAAGTTACGCACTCCAGAAATTTGCAAGAGTGGTTATGAAAACTAACAACGTAGACCACTGTGCACGTATATGACACGCGCCTACTGTTACAGGACTTGGCGAATGCTTTGGTTCTGGTGCAATGACCAACTCCATCGGAGATTTGGCAGAAGCAGACGTATTATTTATCTACGGCTCCAATACTTTTGAAGCACACCCATTAGTTGCAAGAAGTATCGTGAAAGCTAAAGATAACGGAACAAAAATTATAGCAATTGACCCAAGGAAAACACACACTTCAAAAATGGCAGATATCCATATGAAGTTAATTCCTGGTTCAAACATTGATTTAATGAACGCTATAATGAACGTTATTATTACAGAAGGTTTAACAGATGACGAGTTCATCAAAAATAGAACTGAAAACTTCGATGAATTAAAAGAAGTAGTTTCAAAATACACACCTGAAGAAGTTGCTAAAATTTCAGGAATACCTGCAGAAACAATCAGAGAAGCTGCAAGATTATACGCAAATGCGGATAAAGCAGCTATCATGTACTGTTTAGGTGTTACTGAATATACATTCGGTGTAGATAACGTTAAATCATGCTGTAACCTTGCAATGATTACTGGTAACCTCGGTAAAAGAGGAGCTGGTGTTAACCCATTAAGAGGTCAAAATAACGTTCAAGGTGCATGTGACATGGGTGCATTACCTAATGTATACCCAGGTTACCAAAAAGTAGGCGAAATGACCTCAAAATTAGAAGAATTATGGGGCGTTGAAGGTTTAAGCCCAGAAGTAGGTTTAATGGGTCCTGAAATGTTCGAAAGAATGGGTAAAGGATTCAAATACTTACACATCGTGGGTGAAGACCCAATGGTGGCAGATGCTGATATAAACCACGTTAAACACGCCTTAGGCGAGTTAGATTTCCTCGTAGTTCAAGATATTTTCTTAACTGATACAGGAAAATTAGCTGACGTAGTTTTACCTGCTGCTTGTTGGGCTGAAAAAGACGGAACTTTCACAAACACTGAAAGAAGAGTTCAAAGAATCAGAAAAGCTGTAGAAGCTCCTGGAGAAGCTGTTCCTGATTGGGTAGTTGTTAAAGAACTTGCTCAAAGAATGGGATACGGCGATAAATTCGCTTTCGAAAGTGCAAGCGATATATTCGACGAAATGGCAAAAGTAATCCCACAATATGCGGGAATGTCATTCGAAAGATTAGGTATCGACGGTTTACAATGGCCTTGTAAAACACCAGACCACCCTGGAACCGTATTCTTACACGAAGGTAAATTCTTAAGACCTAACGGATTAGGTAAAATTTGCCCTGTTGAGCACAAAGACCCAGCAGAAATGGCAAGTGAAGAATATCCATTGATATTAACAACTGGTAGAATCATATTCCACTATAACTCAGGAACTATGACCAGAAGATGTGAAAGCATCACAAACGAAATCGATGAGAACTTCATAGAAATGAACATCGAAGACGCTAACAATTTAGGTATCAAAGCTGGCGAAACTGTTAAAGTTTCATCAAAAAGAGGCGACGTAAAAGCTATTGCGAGAGTATCTGACGATATTGTAAAAGGCGTAGTATACATGTCATTCCACTTTAATGAAGAACCTACTAACAAATTAACGAATTCTGCATACGATCCAGTTTCAAAAACCGCAGAACTTAAAATATGTGCTGTAAAAGTTGAAAAAATTGAATAATTAATTGTCATTGATTAATATCTTGATAATATCTTGATTAATATATTAATTAAAACACTGATTATTCCATTAATTTCAATAAATTATTCCACACATATTTTAATCTAAATAATTTACTCATATTTTAACATAATATCAAAATCAAAGGTGATAATATGGATTATCTTCTAATTAAATCAACTGACGAAGATATTTTAAAATATGGTGAATGTGGTGGAGCTGTTACTGCATTATTCAAGTATCTTCTAGACAGTAAAGTGGTTGACGGAGTGTTAGCACTCGAAAAAGGAGCAGACGTTTATGACGGAGTTCCTACGCTTATCAACAATTCAGAAGAACTTGTTAATAGCTGTGGTTCCTTACATTGTGCTCCTACAATGTTTGGAAGCCTTATTCATAAGCACTTGAATGATATGAACCTTGCAGTAGCTGTAAAACCATGTGACGCCATGGCAATAATCGAATTAGAGAAAAGACACCAAATAAACAAAGACAAAGTTTATACAATTGGTTTAAACTGTGGTGGAACTGTTCCACCAATGGTTGCTCAACAAATGATAGAATTATTCTACGAAGTAGACCCATTTGACGTAATCAAAGAAGAAATAGACAAAGGTAAGTTTATCATTGAATTGAAAGACGGAACCGAAAAAGCTATTAAAATCGATGAGTTAGAAGAAAACGGCTACGGTAGAAGGGAAAACTGTCAAAGATGTGAGCTTAAAGTCCCAAGAAACGCAGACCTTGCATGCGGTAATTGGGGAGCTGAAAAAGGTTGGACTTTTGTGGAAATTACATCTGAAAAAGGCAGAACATTAATTGAAGATGCTGAAAAAGCAGGTTACATTGAAACAAAAGAACCAGCTGAAAAAGCAATGATTATTCGTGGAAAAATCGAACAATCAATGATTAAGCTCGGTAAAAAATTACAAGCTAAATACTTAGAAGCTGAATATCCAACTGACGAAAAGTGGGATGAATATTGGGATAGATGTGTAAAATGTTACGGTTGTAGAGACGTATGTCCAGTATGTTCCTGCAAAGAGTGCGTTTTAAACCAAGATATCCTAGAAAAAGGTATGATGGCACCTGAACCTTCGTTTTTCCAAGGTGTAAGGTTGTCTCACGTTGCAATGAGCTGTATAAACTGTGGTCAATGTGAAGATGTCTGTCCTATGGAAATACCTATTTCTAAATTATTCCATAAGTCACAATTAAAGTTAAGAGATGCTCTTGGTTACGTTCCAGGTGTAGATAGCAAAATGCCATTTTTTGGCAATAGCAAGTAAAAATATCTAAATAATAGAAATTAATAGAAATAAAATAGTACAACATAAATCATAAATATAATGTTTGGGTCATAATTACTATGACTCAAACCAATTCCCCCAATCTCAATCATATAATTCATAATATTAGTAATATTAGTAATATGTTGAAAATTATATTTTAAAGGTAATAGACATAAGCCTAAAATGAATATTGCCTAATAAGTCACAAATTAGTAATCTACAAACGGAAATTGAATAACTTTATAAAATACACATTTAGCACACTAATATATAATATACAAATATATCTTTTTTTTAGTAAATTAATTTTGCTTTGTCATTTATAATTCATTGTTTATTCTGGCTATTTTTATCAATATTTACTCAAATATCATATACGTAGTTATTAATAGGGGTAAATTAAAGAATATATAATCGTAATATTAATTTAGATAATAGTATTATTATACTAGAGTATGGTGTATTATAATACATTATACAATAATACATGGCGTATAATTCAATTTAAAATGTTGTTGAAGTTTGACATAAAGGTGTAAAAATGGATTTAATAAATTTTAACTGGTCAGAGTACTGGGCAAATAATTATTCGGGTATTAATCACAAATCTAAGGAAGATTTGGTAGATTTTTGGGATAAATTTTCCGAAAATTATGCAAAGCACATTCTCACGAATGAAAATTTAAACGGCGATATAAAAAGAAATGTGGAGAAATTTAAAGAAATTTTTAATCTAGATAACAATACCACTATTTTAGAAATAGGTCCAGGGCCTGGTACCTATACGATACCTCTCGCAAAGATTGTAAAAAACATCACCGTTGTCGAACCATCGACCGGAATGTCGGAAATACTTTTAAAACGAGCTAAGGAAGAAAACATAGATAATATAACTATTATTAATAAAAGATGGGATGACGTAGAGTTGCATAGAGATTTTGAAAAGCACGATTTGGTTTTTTCATCGTATTCACTAGTTGTGGAAGATATGGGTGAAAGTCTTTTAAAAATGAACGAATCAAAAAATAAATATTGTGGGATTCTAACTTTTGGAAATTTACCTGTTCATAAAGATATATATGTTAAAATTGGTGACATATTGAATCTAGAAAATACTAAAAAGGGCGATTTTAGTCTTAATTATATTTTAATAAATAATATCTTAAACCAATATGAAATCTATGCAAACATAAATATTCACGAAAAATCATTTTGCCAATATTTCAATAACATAGAGGAAGCCTTTAAAAAATATAAGTCCGGATATACCAAAACAAGAGAATTAGAACTATCTGAAGACCAAATAAATGATGTAAAAAAACTTTTAGAGGATACACTTACAAAAACCAAAGATGGCTGGACTTATAATACCGAATCAAAAGAAGCTTTCTTATGGTGGTAAATCTAAGTAGTTATGACCATATTTATAATTTATATGGTTATATAAATATTTATCATATATTATAAATTATATTATATTATATTATATTATAAATTATATTATATTATATTATATTATAAATTATATTATATTATTTTTTTAAATTCCTTTTTATTTTTAAATTACCTTATCTCATTAGTTTTTATTTAATTCGGTTGTTAATTGTTTATATATTATTGGGTAAAAATACTATTAATAAGGTTTTGATATACTTTAAAGTTTTTAATAATATCAATACCATTTACTACACAATGGTGTAATAATGATTAGTATGGAAGATATAGATTGGTCGGAATATTGGATTAATACATATTCTCAAGCCAATAAAGTAGATAAACCTAGGGATTATGACCCTAATTTTTGGGATAAATTTTCGGAAAAGTACGCAAAATACGTACTTAACAACGAAAAAGCAACTTTTCAAATAAATGAAAACGTTAAAAGATTTAATAAAATTTTTAATCTAGATAAAAATACCACTATTTTAGAAATAGGTCCAGGACCTGGTACCTATACGATACCTCTCGCAAAGATTGTAAAGAAAATAACCGTTGTCGAACCTGCTGAAGGAATGGCAAAAATACTATTAAAACGAGCTAAGGAAGAAAATTTAGATAATATAACCATAATACCTAAAAGATGGGATGATGTAGAGTTAAATAAGGATTTTGAAAAGCACGATTTGGTTTTTTCTTCTTATTCTTTAATAGTAGATGACATGGGTGAAAGTCTTTTAAAAATGAATGAATCAAAAAATAAATATTGTGGAATTTTAACATCTGCAGATTTTCCAGTTCATAAAGACATTTACTGTAAAATTGGCGACTTATTAAATATTGAAAATAGTAAAAAAGCTAAATTGTCACTTAGTCATATTTTACTTCTTAATATACTTGACCAGTATGGCATTCCTGCAAATGTGAACGTTTACGAGGGTCAGTTTTACCAATATTTTGAAAGCATTGACGAAGCATTTAGCAAATACATAACGGATTATGATAGGACAAGAGATTTGAAACTATCGGAAAACCAAAAAGACAGTGTAAAAGAACTTTTGAGTAAGATTTTAACGAAAAATGAGGATAGATGGGAATATAATATGGATTCGAAGGAAGCATTAATTTGGTGGTAATATACTAATTATTTAGTATTAATTAACTAATAATAAATAATAAATAATAAATAATTAATAATAAATAATACTTTTTTAATTAATACTATTCCTCTAATCGATGACTTTTTTTAGTAATAGATTTACCTTCCAAAATAAAATTATTACCTATTTTTTATACTATATCTAAAAGCTAATATACTTAAATTTAAATAAATATATTTTTATAATAATTAAAGTAACTTTTATTAATGTTAATAATAATATTAATAATATTATATAATATGGCATACTATTAATTGTGATATTGAAATAGAATAAATAAAATATAATAGATATTAGGTGTGATTATGAGGAAATTTTGTATATATGGTAAAGGTGGAATCGGAAAATCCACAAATGTAGGCAATATGGCGGCTGCTTTAGCAGAAGATGGTAAAAAAGTTTTGGTAGTCGGTTGTGACCCTAAAGCAGACTCTACAAGGACATTAATGCACGGAAAGATAAATACCGTTTTAGATACCTTTAGAGATAAAGGTCCGGAATACATGAAAATTGAAGATATTGTTTACGAAGGTTTTAATGGCGTTTACTGTGTCGAAAGTGGTGGTCCTGAGCCAGGTGTTGGCTGTGCGGGACGTGGTGTTATCACAGCTGTTGATATGCTAGATAGATTAGGTGTTTATGATGAACTAAAACCTGATGTAGTTATTTATGACATTTTGGGGGACGTTGTATGTGGTGGTTTCGCAATGCCACTTCAAAAGAAGCTCGCAGAGGACGTTTACATTGTAACAACTTGTGACCCCATGGCTATTTACGCAGCAAATAATATTTGTAAGGGTATCAAAAGATACGGAAACAGGGGTAAAATAGCACTCGGCGGTATTATATACAACGGTAGGAGTGTTGTAGATGAGCCAGAAATTATCGATAAATTTGTAGAAGGGATAAACTCTCAAGTTATGGGTAAAGTGCCTATGAGTAACATTATAACAAAAGCAGAACTTAGAAAACAGACTACAATAGAGTACGCTCCAGACTCTGAAATTGCAAATAAATTCAGAGAACTTGCAAATTCTATTTATGAGAATAAAAAAACTACTATTCCAACCCCTTTAAGTGAACAGGGTTTAGATGAATTAACAGAAAGTATCGAAGAATTGGTTAGAAGGAAATACGAATAATCCATTATTTACTTTAAACTATTATCTTTTTTAATTTTTATTTACTTTTATCTTATAATTTTTATTTTATAATTTTTATATTATTTAGTCAATTAATTCAATATTTTTACATATTTAAATATGCAAATCTAAAAATATGACAAATTATATAATGGTATTATTTTATATATTTTAATGGGCTAAAAAGAGGATTGACGGGACATAATTGCCTAATTGAGAGGTTTAAATAATATAAATTAAATAGGGGGAAAAGATGGAGAATAAGAAAATTGGAGACATAAACGTAAATGCAAAAGAAAGGTTTAAAGTTGACCTTTATACAAACGGAGGTATCCCGTATGTATGGGGAATAACATATATTCCTGATTTTGTGGCTTTTGTGGATAAAACGACAACCGTTATTGACCCAAAACCTGGGGGAAGGGTAAAGGTAACATTTGAATTTTTAGCAATGGAAAAAGGTCAGGATTATTTGGGATTCAAACTTGTACAACCTTTTGGAGATTTTGAGGTAGCAGAAGAAGTTTCCTACGCATTAATCGTTGAATCGCCAACCACTAGCCGAGCTAAAAATGAAATGAGAAGTTTAAACGCTGCTATGGGAGACAGCAAATTCTTAAAAATTGCTCCTGAAGCACTGAGCACTCTCGTAAATGAAAAGAACATTCAAGCTTACAAGGACCCTGAAACAGGCGGTATAATTGTAGTCTACGGGGCACCAACGCCACCAGACCCTGTGACAGATTATGGCGTACCTTGTTTAACAGAGAACGCCGGTACAATACCTCCGCTACTGTATGGAATACCTTGTTTATCTGTGGCAACTAATAATATATGTATTCCACCGTATGGATTTTCAAGACAATTCTACGACCCAATTGTGGCATACGGCGTAAATTGCGCACCTAACACTGCAGTTGCAAATGTAGGGGGATTACAAACCCAAATGTTGTACGCTGCGCCTATGGTAATAGAAAGCAAGGAAAATTGCTTACTTAAATATGGTACACCATGGGGTATATCTAGAAATTCTGAAGAATGTATACTAAAATACGGAGCTCCAATATTTGACTGTGAAAATGCACAAGGTGATGATTGTATACTAAAATACGGATTCCCTGTGCGTATTGAAAAAACTACTGAAGATTCAGAACGTTGCGTTGTAAAATACGGAACTCCAAGCGGTATTGCTAAGAATGCCAATGAATGTAACTTAAAATACGGATTCCCTGTGGGTTTCATTGAGCATCCAAACTGTATAGTTAAGTACGGATTCCCAGATGGGACGTACAAATAAAATAATAAATCTTTAATTACTCATTAACTATCATATTTTTTAACTTTTAAATTTTAAATTATTAGGTTTAAATTATTAGGTTTAAATTATAGGTTTAAATTTTTAAGTTTAATCTTTCTTATTTATTTAATAAAATATGCTAAATAAGGTAACATAAGTTAAAATATTATCAATAAATGATAATCAAGATTATTAGGGGGATATTTTGGAATATAAACCAATAACGGCAGTTTGGGAAATTACTATGGCTTGCAATATGCGATGTAAACATTGCGGTTCAAGTTGTAAAGAGCCATTACCTGATGAATTAACAACTGAGGAAGCAGTGAAGTTATCTCAGGAAATTGGGGATTTGGGGTTGAAATGGATAACGTTATCCGGGGGAGAACCTTTAGTACGAAAAGATTGGCATGTAATAGCCCAAGAATTAACGGATAATGGTGTTATCCCAAATATGATTACTAACGGATGGCTTTTTGACGAAGATATATTAAAAAAAGCTGAAAAGACAGAAATAGGTACTATGGCAATAAGTCTCGACGGTTTAAAAGAAACTCACGATTATATGCGTATGAATGGTTCGTACGATAGAATTATGAATGCTTTTGAACTTATGAGGGATTCTAATGTTACAGCAGGCGCAATAACAACAATTCACAACAAAAATATAAATGAACTCGAAGAACTTAAACACGTATTGATTGACAAAGGTGTAAAACTTTGGCAAATGCAAATAGGTTTGCCGATGGGTAACTTTGTAAACCATCCTGAAATGATTATGAAGCCTGAAGACGTTAATAAGATAATTGATTTTGCACACGATTCTTTAAAAGACGATATTGTCATATTCCCGGCTGATTGTATAGGTTACTATAATCTTAAAGAGCTAGAAGTTCGTAGAAAGGCTTATCCTGCGGAATACGATGTTACATGGAAAGGATGTACTGCTGGTAAACGTAGTTTTGGTATATTACACAATGGTGAGATTTTAGGTTGTACTTCTATTAGAGACCGAGAATACATTGAAGGAAACGCCCGAGAAACTCCACTGCGTGAGATTTGGGAAAATGAGGATAATTTTTCATGGAGTAGGACTATGGAAAAATCCAAATTAGGAGGACTATGTAATGAATGTATTTACGGGCAAATGTGTTTGGGAGGTTGTCCAAATACAAGATTAACAATGAATGGTACGATTTATTCAGAAAATAATTATTGTTCATACGTTGTAGCAATGAATAAGGCATTAAAATGGTTGGATAATATAAATGATTTTGATACTTTAAAAAGTATAGCAGGTAACTTTACCCGAGCAGGCGATTATCAAATTGCAAGTATGGCGTTAGACAAGGCACTTTCTATTAGTCCAGAAGACACCGAATTATTAAGTTATCAAGGCTTTGTAAGTTTTATGTTGGGCAACTACGAAAAGTCAAAAATGGTAAATGAAAAAGCTCTTTCAATCGCTCCTGACGATGCTTATCTTAATAAAGGTATGGGTTTATCCCTTTCAAAATTGGGTAAACTTGATGAGGGTATGAGTTATTTAACTAAAGCTATGGATTTAGCAGATGAAACTTATTTAGACCCATATTATGATACTGCGGTTACTCTAATAGAATATGGTAAATACGAGGATGCTCTGAATGTTATAAAAAAAGCTACGGCTAAATATCCTCAATTTGAACCTACCGGTAGGTCTTTAAAAAATATGATTAGAGATTACAAATCAATGACTTAATTTTCTTATTTTTTTATTTTAATTATTAGTTTTATATTTATTTTAATTATTAGTTTTATATTATTCTATATTTAGCCTATATTTAGTCTATATTTATTCTATAGTTATTCTATATTTTAATTTTCGAGTATTACTTTTAGATATTTTTTTATTTTAATTATTTTAATTATGTCCTAATCATAGTCTAATTATTCTTAAATTAATTAAATAGTATTTAACATCATAATAAAATGTTTTTATCGTGTTATTTCTGAAAATATTTAATTTAACAGTATGTATTTACATATATGAGGATATAATGGCAATAAATAAATATTATAAAATATAGATATGAAACTATTACATTAAATTATTAATCCAAATAAAATAATATAGTATTTTTATATACAACCATTAGATAGGTGAAATTATAGCAATCAATAAAAAACTGTTTTTAGTAACAATGTTCTTTTTATGCGTTTTTACAATAGGTAATGTACAGGGCGGTACGTCTGCGCCACAAACATATCTATTAAATGCAGAAAATTTAACAAGTACATACGAAATAACCTTACCGGGAACGTATGTAATAAACTGTAATCTTTCGGATATAAACGTTCCGAATAGTAATTTAATTACAGTATCGGCGGATAATGTAATAATCGATGGAAATAATAACTGGTTAAATAATACTAAGGGTGTATCATCTACACTACTTAGTGTAGGCGGGGTAGGTACAACAATTAAAAATATCAAAGTTGCAAATTGGGTAACTAATATATTTTGTAATAAAAATGATATCACAGTAGTTAATAGTACATTTTTAGATACTACGGCTTTCGTAATAGTTACCTCACCGAATTTGCCAGGTTTAGAAGGTATGAATTTTTCAAATAACATAATAAATAACGTAAGTAATACGCCTATATATCTTCAAACATTTAAATATGCAACAATTTATAACAATACTATTACTAACTATAATGGAAACGGAATTAAAACGAGTAATTCTTATGGTATTAAAATAACACATAATACGATAATAAATAACAGCTACAAAAGTTTTGGTATTGGAGCAGATGGCTTTGGAATCTCTCTTTCCGCATATGATTCAACAATTGCATATAACACCATACAAAATAATTCTTTCGGTGGGGCAATATGCATTTTTAATGGACACTTTAGTATTAAGAACTATATTTACTTGAATAATTTTGTAGATAATGTACGGGATACTAAAATTGATGGCATTGGGATTAATCAATTCTACAGCCCGAATGCTATAAATTACACATACAACAGTCAACAATATACTAATAAGATAGTTGGTAACTACTGGGATGCCTGTATAAGTCCTGCAGATGCAGACGGTGACGGGATAAGAGATGGAAACTACTCCTTATATAGTATGATACAGCAAGCAAACGATACCCATCCGTTAGTTGAAAAATGGGAGAATTATTTCCCTAGTAATGGTGTCGTAACCCCTGAAGAGAATAAAACAAACAAATCTTCGATAATTCACATTACTAAGTCAACTTACGATAATAATAGGACAATAATCGGTCCTGGAACTTACGTATTGGATGAAGATATCACAGACATTACAAAGGGAATCGTAATTCAATCAAGCGATGTAGTAATCGACGGGAATAACCATAAACTAGGTACGGATTCAACTGCTTTGGACGTTATACGAGTTTACAAAAGCGGTAAAATCTTTGATAACATTACAATCAAAAATTTAAAAATAGAAACGCCTATAAATTACGAATGTAATGGAATTATGATAAATTCCTCTGTAAATAACCTTACAATTGAAAATTGTGACATATTTATAAATAATGGTACATATGGAATTGGATTTAATCCAAATGACGAAAAAAAATCCTTAAATTCACCTATAATCAATAATAACAATATTGTAATTAAAAATGGTATGGATATTGTAGGAGTTGGTGTTGAAATAGGAAAATATGGGATAATAAATACTTCAAACAGTTTAGATTCTAGAATTTCAAATAACTACATAAATATAAGTGGAATTTATGGGAATGCTATACAATTTAATTATTCAAATGTACCAATGGAAAATTTAGATATCTATATGGATGTTTTAAATTATTCTGGTGAAATGGTATATATAAATAACTTAGAAAATACCTATATTAAAGACTGTAATTTCCAAATGAGGGGCTTAAATAATAGTAGTGGTATATTGTTTTTTACAGCTACCTTAAAAAATACTGTAATTAGTAATTCAACCTTTAATATTACAACAGACCGATATGGTGTATGTGTATACAATCTCAACGGTTCAGATAATATAACACTTGTAGGGAATACATTTTTTGGAGTAGATAGTAAAGACTTGAATAAGATTCTTGCATTCGGATTTACCATGAGAGGTCCAATTTCGAATAGCAACATATATCTAAATGACTTCTTAGCGGGACACATGGCTACTTGGAATATTTTGGTAAACTGTACTTTCGAATCACCAAACAGTATAAGATATCAATACAAAGTAGATGGTAATGTATACAACAGTAAATTTGGTAACTACTGGTTTAACTTCAATGAATCAATGGGGAGAGAAAATCCTGTAGATAATGGTAAAGGATTCACGACAAAACCTTATGATATTAGCGCATTTGTTGATAACTATTCAAGATATACTACATTAGATAATTACGTACTAAATTATACTGGAAATAATAAAACAAACCCCAATACTAATACAAATAACAATATTAATAATAAAAATAAAAATTCTGCCAAAAAAATGATTAAAAAAGCAGAGCAAGAAGGAACTAAAAATAACTTTGCTTCAAAAAATATAAGGGATACTGTAACAAATTCCAGAATTATTGCAGATGATAAATTTGATAAGTCAATCGCAGAAGATAATTTAAAGGAAAATATACAAGATTCTGAAGACTTAAAACAGGAATTAGACGAAAGTTTAGAAGCCATCACAGAAGATTTAATAGTTGTTGGTGGTCCTATAGTTAATAGATTTGCAGAAGCACACAATGATAAATTCTTAAAGCCTATAAACAATGAAAATCCTGGGAAAAATACTGGAGTTATTCAAGTTTTAAAAGTCCAAGACGTTAGTTCAAAGATTGTGGCAAGTCACTATGTGATTTATATCGCAGGTTCTGACAGATATGGAACACAAGCAGCTTTAGAATACTTTAAAACATTAAATGAAATGCCAAAAGAACCAATAACTGTTCGTTGGACAAATGACAAACCGGTTTTAGTGGAGTAAGTAAGTTGATGAAACTTTTAAAAAAAGTTTCTTTCTTTTTTTATTTTTATTATTTTTATTATTTTTTTATAAGTTTAATATCCTTATTTTTTATAATCTATATTCTATAATCTATATTCTATAATCTATAATTTATAATTTATAATTTTTTGGCATTAAATCAAGATATAATAATAACATTAAAATAAAATCTATTTTGCACATATGTGCATAATTATATATATGACAATTTACAGATTAAAAACTGAAAATAATACTAAAAATAAAAATGGGAAACGGAGTGATATTATGAAAATATGTATTACAAGTACTGGAAAAGAGTTAAACAGCAATTTTGAACAAAGATTTGGAAGAAGTTCGTATTTTATAATTTACGATACAACCACTAAAGAATTTGAAGCAATTGATAATAACAACACATCATCAGCACATGGCGCAGGTATTGGTTCAGCACAATTAATAATCGAAAAAAAGGCAGAAGTTTTAATAAGTGGCAATATCGGTCCAAATGCTAAATCAGTTCTTGAATCAGAAGGTATTAAAGTATTAAAAGGTACTGAAAGTACAGTTCAAGATAACATCGTTAAATTTGAAGAAAATGATTTAAATGAAATAAAAAAAGCAGGAATGCCTCATCAGGGAATGAATTAATCAAATAATTAATAAAAACTAAAATGCTTAATAATTTAATAATTTAATAACTTAATAACTTAATAACTTAATAATCTAATAAAGTAATCAAATAATCAATTAAACCTGAAACTTGTGAAATCATGAAAATTTCAATACTAAGTGGAAAAGGAGGAACTGGCAAAACAACTATTTCCACTAATTTAAGCTATTACATGGCTTTAAAAAACTATAATGTGCAATATTGGGATTTTGATATCGAAGAGCCCAACGGTTTTATATTCCTAAATCCTGAGATTGAAAAAAACGAAACTGTAACCTCAAAAATGCCTGAAGTGGATGAAAATTTATGTACAAAATGTGGAGATTGTGCAAAATACTGCAATTTTAACGCTTTAGCAGTTACCAAAAACAAAGTAATGGTTTTTGAGAAATTATGTCATGATTGTGGACTTTGTTATGAAGTATGCCCTGTAAATGCAATTAGTGAAGTTTCGAGACCTATTGGCGAAATTAAAATGGGTTACTCGAAAAAAGCTAATCTAAAATCCACCAGTGGTTTTTTAAATATACAAGAGCCTACAGGAGTTCCAATAATTAAAAGGATGAAAAAAATCATGGATTTAAATAGTAATTCAAATTCAAATTCAAATGTTATAAATATATTAGATGCACCTCCAGGTAGCTCTTGCAACGTTTTAAACACAGTAAAAGATTCGGATTTTTCACTTTTAATCACTGAGCCTACAAAATTCGGATTACACGATTTAGATATAGCAGTAAGCGTTTTAGACTATTTAAAAATACCCTACGGCGTAATAATAAATAAATCTAACGAATACGATACTATAATCGAAGATTACTGCAAAACTAAAGATATTGAGATTATTGGGAAAATTCCTTTTTCAAAAGAAATTGCCAAAAATTATTCAAAAGGAAATCTTTTAGTAGAAATTACCAATCACAAAGAATCAAATTTATTTACTAAAAACATGGATATAATTTTCTCAAACCTCAAAAGGAGGTTAAATTTATGAAGAAAATAGTAGTTCTAAGTGGAAAAGGAGGAACTGGCAAAACAACAATTTCTTCATCTTTTGCAAGACTTATGGCTAACAAATATAACAAATTAAATATTGCAGATTGTGATGTAGAAGCTCCCAATCTTCATTTAATGTTTAAGAATGAATTAATTGAACAAAAAGAATATTACGGCTCAAAACTAGCTACCATAGATTACAATATTTGTACCAACTGTAAATTATGCTACGAAAAGTGTAGGTTTAATGCAATAACTATAAAAGATGATTTAGTTTTTATTAACGAGTTGGATTGTGAAGGTTGCGGATTTTGTGATTACATTTGCCCCGTAAATGCAATATCTTTAAATGACGAATTAACAGGACACATCAATGGCTCTAAAATTGAAAATGGATATTTATCATATGCTAATTTAAAAATAGGTGCAGATGGTGCAGGTAAAGTTGTAACGGAAGTTAGACAAATGGCAGAAAGTTACAATATAGATTCCAATTTCCCCTACCTACTAATCGATGGTTCGCCGGGAATCGGCTGTGTGGTTATTGCTTCATTAACGGGCTGTGATTATGCCATTGTTGTAACTGAACCTACGCAATCAGGTTTAAATGATTTAAAAAGGGTTTTGGAATTGATTAAATTTTTTGATATGCCTTGTTATGTAATTATTAATAAATATGACTTAAATGAAGAAAAAACAACTGAAATAGAGCAATATATTAAAATTATGGATTCTAAAACTGATATAGTAGTTATTGGAAAAATACCCTTTGATAAATTGGTAAGCGAATCAATACAAAATGAAACACCTATCGTAGCTTATAAAAAAAGCGATGCAGGGCTTGCGATAACCAAAGCGTGGAATGAGTTAATATCAAAAATCCACTAACTAATAATAAATAAAAATTTAAAGTAACTTAATTATTTTAAATTAATTAAGTGTAATTATTTTAAAATCCTTTAAATATTTTAAAATCTCTTAAATTTATTTTTTTTGAATTTTGAGATAATATGGTAAAACTTATATGTAATGAGAAATATATTATATTTCACACATATGTGTAAAATAAATATTAGATTTATTTACTAAATACATTATAAAATTGAGCAGCATTGGTGAAAATATGGACTTTAGATTGCATAGAAACTGCATATGTGACAAATTAGGCATTGAATCTTCAGAGAGAGGATTGGGTGTTAGAAGATTACTTGCGATGGGTATGACCATTGATGAAATTAAGGAAAAATTTGCTACTAAAACTACGGAAAATACTGAAAACGTAGAAAGCAACGAAATTATGGACGATAGCGAAATAATCGACGCAAGAGGATTTTACGGTCGAAATTTCAATAATGCAATGGGTAACCGCAGTTTTGGAAGAAGATGTGGAGCAGGTCAAGGTTTTAATAAACCGGGCAGGGGAGCTGGTATGGGTAGAGGTTTCGGAAGAAGATTTTAATTTTTTGAATTTCTCTACTTTAAAGTAATTATTTACTTAATAATTACTAATTATTAGTTATTACTTACTAATTACTATTTAATTATTCTTAATCATATTTAATTACTACATATTATTTATTTAAATTAAAAATCGGTGAAAAAATGAAATTAGCAATCCCTATTATAAACGAAAAAGTTTCAGAACACTTTGGAAAATCAGAATACTTTATGATATATGAAATTAACGAAAATAACGAAGTAGTAAACTCTAAAAAGTTAGAAAATGTCCCTTGTGGTGACGGTAGTCATTCAGGACACGGTAGTACTGTACAATCATTAATGGTAGAAAATCCTGACGCTATTTTATTTATAAACATGGGTCAAAGAAGTTTAACTGCTTTAGATGGAAAAACAAGTTTGTATAGAGCAAACGATTTGGATGTAGAAAACAGTTTAAAAGAATTTTTAAACGGTAATTTACAAAAAATCCAGTAATTAGTTACTAGTTATAATTATAACCTCCTATATTAGTTTTTTTATACATCATTTCCTATTTTCTAATTTTATTTTTATTTTTATTGCTTATTTTATTTTTTAACCCATCGTATTTTTGTATGTCATATTAAAGTAAATTTTATTTTTATTAAACTTATGTTAAATTTATATAATAGGTCATATAATTACTATTTAAAATAATTTACAATAATTACCGTATTTACGGTATTTACCCTAATTTTAATACTAAAAAGTTTACCAACAGCATGGAGGAGAATCAAATGGCAAAAAATTTCCATTTCCCATTCACTGCAATAGAAGGACAAGAAGAGATGAAAAAAGCGCTACTTTTAAATGCTATAAACCCCTCAATAGGTGGCGTTTTGATAAGAGGTGAAAAAGGAACTGCAAAATCAACAACCGTTAGGTCTTTAACTGATATATTACCTAAAATGGAAGTCATGGACGGTTGTATATTTAGTTGTGACCCAAATGGTAACATGTGCGATGAGTGTTTATCAAAAAATAAGCCTTATAAGACGACATTTAAGGAAATGAAAGTTGTTACGTTGCCCATAGGCAGTACTGAAGACAGAGTAATTGGTACAATTGATATAGAGAAAGCAATAAAAGAAGGTATCAAATCATTGGATAAAGGTATTTTGGCAGACGCAAACAGGAATATATTATATTTGGATGAAGTAAACCTTTTAGATGACCACATAGTAGATATATTACTTGACGCAGCAGCTATGGGTTGGAATACTATTGAAAGAGAGGGTATAAATATAAGACACCCGTCTAAATTTATATTAGTAGGTACTATGAACCCAGAAGAAGGGGAATTACGACCCCAGATATTGGATAGATTCGGATTAATGGTTAATGTTGATGGCTTAATGGACGTTAAAAAAAGAGTAAATGTGATTAAAAAGGTTGAAGAGTTTAATTTAAACCCCAAAATAATTTTAGAAGAATATTCAAAAGAACAAAACCTTTTAAGAGAGCAAATAGGTAATGCTAGGAAAATTTTACCAACCGTTAAAATTGAAAATGATTTGCTTGAATTTATCTCCCAGATATGTATTGAAATGAATATCCCTACAAATAGGGCGGATATTACAGTTGCAAGGACTGCAAAAACGATTGCAGCACTAAACCAGCGTGATTATGTTATAATAGATGATATAAAAGAGGCTTGCGAGCTTGCATTACCACACAGGATGAGAAGAAAACCATTTGACCCGCCTACATTAAATAATGAAAAATTAGAGCAATTTTTCGATGATTTTGAAAACGAAGATAATGAAGATAAAAATCAAGATGAAAACGAAAACAACGAAAATAATAGTGAAGAAGATTCAAAAAACTAGATGAGCCTGAAATTCAAGAAAACG
The DNA here is from genome assembly GCF_024807035.1 of Methanococcus voltae PS. NCBI lineage: Archaea > Methanobacteriati > Methanobacteriota > Methanococci > Methanococcales > Methanococcaceae > Methanococcus > Methanococcus voltae. The sequence continues at coordinate 53,564 of NZ_JANUCQ010000004.1, read as the reverse complement.
AAGAAAACGAAGAAGAAAACGAAAATAATGATACCAATAATGATAATTTGGAAGAAAATAATAGTTTTGAAATTCCTCAAAATCAAAATATGGATGAAAATTCAGAAACTGAAGATGAAGAAAACGAAGATAATAACAATAATGAAAATTCCAATAATCAGAATACTTCAAATAATATTTTTGAGGAACAATTTGGAGCTTCAGGCAAAATTAATCCAAAAATACTGGATATAAAATTAAATGATAGAATAGAACGGTATTCTAGCGGTAAAAGAGTTAGTAGCTACAGTTCTAAAGGTAGCTATGTAAAATATAAATCTAATTCGAATAACGATATAGCTTTTGATGCTACAATAAAAGCTTCAGCACCATATCAAAAATTTAGACGAGAAAATAGTGCTAAAAATCTTTCACTGTACATCGAATCAGAAGATATGAAATATAAGGTTAAGAAAAAAAATATTTCGACACATATAATGTTTGGAGTCGATGCAAGTGGGTCAATGGGAGTTTTGAAACGTATGGAGGCTTCAAAAGGTGCTATTGTATCTTTATTGATGGATGCCTATCAAAATAGGGATAAAGTTTCTATGGTTGCATTTAGAAAAGATAAAGCCGAACTTGTAGTTCCATTTACCAGCTCGGTAGAACTTGCAGAGGCTAACCTTATTGGGTTAAAAACAGGCGGTAGAACCCCACTTTACGACGCTTTTACAAAAGCTTACGAAACTTTTGAAATAGAAATGCGTAAAAATCCAAATATGATACCCATTTTAGTAATGATTAGTGATTTTAAGCCTAATGTAAATATAAACAAAAATTATTTCTTGGAAATTTGTGAAATCGTTGAAAAATTACTTGAAAGAAGTATTAATTTAATATTTATCGATACCGAGAAAAAATCTTTTGTAAAAATTGGTATTGGGGAGAAAATTGCTAAAAAATACGGGATAGAGTACTATAATATCGAAAATTTAACAGATAATGATATTTTAGACACTTTAGTACGTTAAATTCATTAAATAATTCATAATAATAATAATAATAATAATAATAATTGAGTAATTTTAAGGGGGGGCAATTATGATAGGCGTATCTTCAAGTTTATTTCACGAGACCAAGTATACACTAGATGAAGCTTTGGAATTTCTTGAAAAAAGGGTTAATTACGTAGAATTAGTTAGCGATAGCGATATAGGGGTTTTTAAAAACCCTGAACTTCCTCTATCTTATAATTTAGAATATACAATCCATTGTCCGCTCGAAGATATGAATTTAGCTTCCAAATATGAGAAATTAAGGAAAGTTAACGTTGATATAATTGAGCATCTCATAAAAGTAGCAGACAAGACAAATGCAAGAGTTATTGTTTTGCATCCTGGTTATAACGTTTTTGACAGTATGCGACCCAGAGCGGTTGAATCATTCTTAAAAACTATTGAAGATATGAATAAGTTGCAAAGCGAACATTCCGTACAACTTACAATTGAAAATATGCCAAACTATGAAATGATGCTTTTTAAGACACCTGATTCAGATGTTATCGATAGTTTTGGAGATGTTGGCATAACTTTTGATATAGGGCACTCTTATTTGAATGATAACATAGACGAATTCTTACATAGTGACGAGAAAATATTTAATCGTATAAAACACGTTCATATTCACGACAATAACGGGGATTTTGATGAACATTTAAATATAGGGGATGGCAAAATACCTTTTGAAAATTATAAAAAAGCTTTAAAGAAATTAAATTGTATAAAAATGATTGAAGTTCAAAGTAGACGACTAAATAACATTGAAGAAATTGATAAAAGTATTTTTGAATTAAAAAAGTTACTTGAATAATACATTATCTTTTTTTATTATCTTTTTATTATCTTTTTATTATCTTTTTATTGATATTATCATCGATGACGTTGTTAGTTTAATATTGTTTTAAAAATTTAAAAAGAAAAAGAGAAAAATATTTTATTATATTTTTATTATATTTTTATATTAATTACCCATATTAATATAATATATGAATTATTCATCTATTTTATTCAATTTAAAGTCACTTATGCCGTGTAAGGTGTTGCAGTACCTGCTTCAGGGTCAAAGTGTAATAAGTATTTAGTTGTTTTACCAGGATAAAGCTCTGGATGTGTAATTATTGCCATATCTTCAAGAACTTTTGAAGTTTTTTCTAAACCAGTTTGATAGAAGTCATCTGAGAAACAGAATATCTTACCGTTTTGATATGATTTGTATTCTGCATATCCTGTATATTGTGTTTTAAAGTCACCTATATAACCAAGTGATGACGAAATCACCCAAATATCCGCATTTTTATTTCTATCAAAGAATGTTTCGTATTCGATACTTGCACTACCAGTGCCAGTTTGGTCTAAGAATGTATATTGTGTGTTACAGTCTTGTACAAGACCTTTTACGATATAACTTTGTGATTTAGGAACGTATGTACCCCAGGATGATGAGCTACCCCAAGCTACTAAAGGTGTAGTATCTGCGGTTTGTGTAATTCTTTTAACGTTCAATGCTTTTTTCTCTTCCTCGTTAAAGTATTTTGAAGCTAAATTTTCTTTATCGTAGAATGCCGCGAACATTTTTACCCATTCGCATCTACCCAAGAATGTTTGTTCAAGGTATTCTGCGTCTGAAACAGGTAAAACACCCGCTTTATCACAAGCTGTTGAAAATGCGTTATTACTCCAAGGGTCAGGATATACAAATGATAATTGTGAGTCACTTAAGGCAACTATCTTATCTTCTGTAGGTGCACCTGAAGAACCCAAATCTACTATAGTACCACTAGTAAGCCCGGATTCAATTTCTGGGTAGTACCAAGTGTACCCTCCACCGTAGCTTATACCCTTGATTGAGTTGAAAACGCTTCCATCGTTATTTAAAGGATTCATTAAAGCTATCTGTGTTGAACTCATTACTAATACCTTGGTTAATGGTATGTCAACGCTTATATCGTATTTTGAGCCCCAGTTGTCACCCGTAGGGTCAACTTGGTCAGTATGCTTTAATAATATCTTTTTACCGGTTGAATCGGTTAATATTTTGTATTCGTAGCTTTCTCCATTGTATGGATTTACTTCGTAGCCACTAGCATCGTAATATTTTAAATTCATGTTTAATGAATGAGTTATTGAATTACTCATATCGTCATAATAGTTAAACAAATAAACAACGTCTGAAACAGATATTTTATTATCTGCGTTAACATCCGCATCTTCTATGTCTAAGTTTCTGTTATTAAACAAATAAACAACGTCTGAAACAGATATTTTACCATCTTGGTTAACGTCTCCGAGCCTGTAATCGTAATTGCCACTAGCAAAAGTAGAAGGAATTACCATAAGCACGAATAACATTAAAAGCCCAATTTTAGCTTTTAAATTTATATTCAAACTAATCACCTTTTAATTTAATCCAATAATATCAGCTTTTAATTTTTATTTTCATTATTTTGGCGTATTGTTTAGTTCAATAGGTATTTATACGAGTATACCAATTATCGTATTATACTATTATAGTTATTTTTAATATATTTAAACAAAACTTTATTTATTTTTTAAATATATAAATTTATGTTTTTAGAATTAAAATATAGTCGAGTTTCAAAAGTAATAAATATCAACAACTATAATTATTATTAAATTAAACTTTAATAGTTTAAACTTTATTGTAATAACTAGTAGCGCAGTATTGTACAAATTAATACAAATTAATACAAATTTAATGTTTATAATACCTACAATGGAGATATATTTCGGTGAAAAATTGAAAAAATTTACAAAATTATGTATTTTACTTAGTTTCATATTGTTTTTTGTTGTTTTGTTAAGTCTTATGCTTGGTACACTACCCATCTCTATTTCAGACATCTTGAACTACCTTTTAAATGGCACTACTGGAACTAGGACTATTGATTTATTACTTGTCAAAATGAGAGCTACTAGGACAGCAGGTGCTTTATTAGCAGGTATGGGCATTTCATTAGCTGGAATACTAATGCAGAGTTATTTTAGAAACCCGTTAGCAGACCCTTATCTAATGGGAGCTTCTAGTGGTGCAACATTAGGTGTTGTGATGTATGGAATTTTAACGTTGTCTTTAACCTCTACATTGGGCACATCTTCTTTTAGTATGGTTTTATTCGCCTATCTGGGCACACTAGTGGTAATGTCATTAGTTACAGCCATTGCTAAAATAACAAGGCAAGTTTCAACCCTTTTAATATCTGGAATAATGGTAAGTGCTTTAGCGTCTGGATTTACGACTATTTTAATATATACGGGTGATATCTTAGGCGGAGATGGTGAAAAACTACACGGAATTATTAGTTGGGGCATGGGAGCCGTTAATAACCTATATTGGCACCAAATAGGTGTTATGGCACTTTTAATAATACCTTTTATGATATTTTCAATATTGGCACTCTCCAAAGATATGGACGCAAATGTTTTGGGCGATAATTACGCAACTAGTATTGGAATAAATCTTAAAACATTTAAAAGAAAGTTATTATTAATATCATCCATATTAACCGCTACAGTAGTAGCTTTTACGGGACCTATTGCATTTATAGGTATGTTTTGTCCAATAATAGCTAGAATGATTAATAAATCAGCGAAGCATAACGAATTAATTCCTTTATCCATCCTGTTGGGTCCAATATTTTTAATAATTGCTGATATTTTAACACGCCCGGGTGTTTTTTTATCGGCAAATGCAAATGCTTTGCCACTACTGTGCCCATTATCGATTATGGGCGCCCCTATTGCAATATATATGTATACAAAATCTAAAAATTTCACAATGTAGGACTGCAATATAAATTGGTGACAAAAATGGATGAAGAAAATAATTTAAAAAAATTATATGGGAAAAAATCTTATAAATATCTGGTATTGTTATTTTTAGTAATAATCTGTATCGTATTGTTTATAATATCTATTTATTACGGGGGAAATGCGGAATCCGTATCTGTGGGCGATATTACTCAGGCAATAATCCATCAAACGACCGGTGAGGTCTACAAAGATGTAATTGTAAAAGAAATAAGGTTTCCCAAAGTATTTGGTGCCATATTGGTAGGTATGGCATTAGCAGGTAGTGGGTTAATGTTGCAAGTATTGTTTAGAAACTTACTAGCTTCCCCATATACCACTGGAATATCAAGCGGAGTTTTGCTAATGGTTTCATTGGTACTTTTCGTAAATTCATTTTCGGAATTTTTTAAGGCTTTTGTAGGCTACGAAACACTAATAGCGGGTTGGATTGGCGGTTTACTTTCTACCCTAATTTTAATAGCAATAGCCCATAAGTCGAGTGAATCAAATAGTATAATTGTAATATCGTTACTTGCAAGTTACATGTTTTCCGGTTTAACTTCTTATTTAATCAGCAACGCTCCTGTAGACTCTGTTAAACAATATTATGGGTTTTCAATGGGTGAAGTATCCAAATTAACATTAGATAGTTTATATCCGATGACTTTTGCAATAATAGTGTTTATAATATTGGCAATCTATCTTGTAAAGCCACTTAATGCGTTATTATTTGGTGAAAACTACGCAAAAAGCTTTGGAGCAAATATCAAGCAAATTAGGGTTAAAATTTTATTAACTACTTCGTTTGTAGTTGGGCTAATAATTCCTTTAGTTGGGCTAATGGCTTTTGTGGGCATTTCTGGACCTTATTTAGCAAGACCAATTATAAAAACATCGGATAATCGGTATTTATTACCTGCTAGTATGTTGGTTGGTGCAATTTTGATGTTAGTGTGCTACTTGATATCTTTAAAGTATTATGTACCTATAGCAATGCTTACAAATACCAATTCTTTGACTATATTACCAATAGGTGCCGTATTGGATATTATAGGGGGTATTGTAGTATTATACCTGATTATTAAAGGGGAGAAAAAAATAATAATTCAATAAATATATAATAAAAATAATAAAAATAAAATATAAAATAAAATATATAATAAAAATAAAATATAAAAAAAGAAGAATTATAATTTAATTATTCTTCAAAATCATAATTTAATTCATCTTGAAGTATCATAGCTTCCCTTACACTTCTTTTTACACATTTTGCTATCATTTCACCGATTTTGGTATGCCCTCCAGTATATCCAACTTTTGGACCATTTCCACCAACTACAATTACGCTATCGGTACCTGTACCGGTTGATTGTAATTCAGGGTGTTTTGTACTAGGCACACCTAAATCTAAGAATACATTAGTTTTAGCTTCCGTAATTGAAATAATAGCTTTTGCCATAGCTCCTTCGGTCAAATCTGCGTTTGTAATCACGATTATATTTACAGTACCAACTTTTTCTTTTTTAGTAATGGTACCGTCTTCACTTATACAATATGTTTCAAAATCTTTTTCGATATAATCTGCTTTTTCGTCCCCTAATCTTATAGCATTACCTAAAGCTCCAGCCGTAGATAGGGCAACGACATAGAATTCATCAAATTCTTCATAATGTATGGATAAATTATCCATATTTGCTCCCGTTGCTAAAAGTGCTATCTCTTCTTTAGATATTTCAATTTTTTCAAATATTTGTTTCCTATAATCTTTGTAAGAATGCACTTTATCCCAGAATGGTACCGGGATTGAGTTATTACCTACGTAATCCACAGTAACCATTCCATCGGTCGTTGAAAGAACTTTTCTAGGGTTTGCAAATTCTACAACCAATGTTTTCGTTATTTCACTTTCGTCTTTAATTTCAACAGTGTGTTTAAACCTTTTAGCCACCCAATCGTCTTTTTTAAATAATTCTTCGATTTTTACGCTGTCATCAGTTATGTTTTGATAATGCATGATTACACCTTTAAATGTCATACTGTTTATTTATAATATTATATTTAAATTTTAAATGGATTTAAGTAGTAAAGGGATTATATTTAACTTTAAATTTTTAAAATTTTAGTTAAATTTTAGTTAAATATTATATTTAAATTTACCACATCTACTTAAAGCAGAGTTTAAAATATCTTCTACGAGACATAATGCTCCGTTTATACCTGCGTAAGGTATATTGTCTGATAGTGATACATTGTCGAATACGGGGTACGTATATCTTATAAGGGGTATGTCTAAGTCGTTAGAGAGCCCTTTTTCAAAGCTACTACCGAAAATCATTGTAGTATAAGAGGATAAAACGTCTGTTTTATAATCTTCACCAAAATGGGCTACTACTTCAATATCCATACCCAATTCTTGACTTAAAAATTCTGCCATTGATTCAGCTTTAAAATCACCTATGATTGATACAGGCACTGAATAAAGACCATTCATATATACTGAAGCCCTTTTGTACGGTTCGTAATCTACAAGACTATTGTATTTTAATTCAAAAGCTTCTTCATCTTTATATATGTTATTTTCCAATTTAGAAATTATTGATTTTACAAATTTTTTAGTCCCCTCAATCCCATACGGATAATTTACCGAAACATAATCTATATTGTGTTCTTTTTGCATAATTTTGGCAAATTCAAAGCCTTGACCCATAACGACGTTTAAATCTGCATTAGGGGTATTTAAAAATTCTGAATAGGTGCAATTTGAAATTACACAATTGATATCGATGTTAAATTCTTTTAAAATTCGTTTAATTTCTTTTAAATCAGCTTCAATTTTGTAATCATCGATAGAAACACCAATTAAATTTATAGAATTGATATTCGTATCTTTTTCAACATTGGTTTTTTTATCAAAATTCTTCGAAATTAAGGAATATAACCTTAAAAGTCCGTCTTCATACCCTTTTTCAGCATCACCTTTAAAAGCTTCCGCATTTATTATGACATAATCTTTTTCAATCTCTACATCGTCTACAATTCCCGATACATCATCTCCGATTATAGAAGGAATATCTCCTACTAGTAATACCAATAAGGGGTTTTTAACTGTATCATAATTGGTATCCATTGAAATTAAGGTCTCTTTTAAAGTATTTTCCCCGCCAAAAACGATTTCTTGTTCGTGCATTATGCTAGAGGACATTCTCAAATCATTTAGATTCTGGGAAGTTCCATATATCATAGTGCCCCAATTACAGCCTACAGGGGCGTGATTTAATATTATAGCATTTTTAATACCATAACACGCCCTAAAAGTTCCAAAATATTTACCTGCGTCCATACTATCACATATTATCAAGTTATTATAAATTTAGAAACTATTTTAAAATAATTCAATATTATTTTAAAATAATAAATAATTTAACATTAAACTATTACTTTGTAAATTTACTCTGATTTTATTGCCCAAATTTCCCTCCATATCTTCATAGAATTACGGGGCACTTCTTCATCTAAAAGTGGATAATGAACTTTATCATAATCAAAATTGGAAATTATCAATTTTGAATTGTCAACTTGGTATTTAGAGTTTTGTTTAATTTTAATTTTACGAACCATATATTTTGAAAACTCCGTTAATAAATCAAAACTTGAACGATAAAGGAATGACGAAACAAGGTGTAAGTTAATTATTGGTATATTTTCAATATAGGGTAAATGTCTATCTCCCAATATATAATCCACATTTTCAGCAACGTCGTTCAATTCTTCTATTTCTGGATTTAATACGATTTTTATATCGTAATTCCATTCATCAAACAATTTTTGAATACTTTCAACAGTTTCGTCAATTGTTTCATCAGATATATTTAAATTTTTAAGTGATTTAGTGTCTAATAATACGTATTTAATCGGTAAACCATAATCTTCTAAGTATATCTTTAAAATATAGGGGGTTGTAAAGAATCCGGAAGTATATACTGCATATTTATATTTACCTAAGAATTCAGAGTAATCTTTTAATTTATCAACTGCTTTTTCTTTTTCTTCTTTAACAATTTGTTTTGCGTTGATTAACTCTTCTTCTTCCAAACCTATTTCTTCAAAAATTTCGTTAAAAAATTGCTCCGTCCCTTCAATTCCATAGTGGTAGAACCATTTTTTAACGTATTTTATTCCAAATTCCTGTTTCATACGTTCTGCCCATCGTATATTACCCATAACGACGTTTAAATCTGCACTACTTGCATTTTTACAATGTTCTAGGTTTGCAGGTATTAAATTTACATCAATTGACGCTCTTTTCAAAATTTTAGAAATATTTTCAACTTCTAATTTATTTACAAAGCCTTGTAAACCTATAGATTCTATATTAACAACTTTAGAGCTATCAAATTTATCGTTATTTTTATCGTTATTATACTCTTTTAACGTATAAAGCTGTTTAAAAAATGAATATAGCGCTTCTTGTTTTCCACAGCCTCTTATTTCATAATTTGGCACATCTTTTGGATTTTTCCATGCTTTTGTATAATCTTTCATAACTCGTTCGAAGGCGTTCTTTGCACGGTGCGAAAAGCCTTCAGAAGATACATACACTAATTTACAATCTTTTAATATATCTTCATCGTTTAATGTCGCAATAACTCCTGTTATGTCATCCATTATTAAACCTGGTATACAAGATGGTAAAACAGTTATTATTTTTGGATGGTATTTTTCATAAACTTCGATTATTTTGGCTCTTAATTTTTCTTCCCCGCCATAAATTACATCTTTTTCAGTCATATTTGTACATTCGACGTCGTAAGCTGGGTCATACATTGTTCTAGGCGACAAACGCTGATTAAAAGCACAATGTGAGCATCCGTGAACTATTACCTTCGAATTTTCAAGTTCTACGGCAGTATTCAAGGCACCCGAAAGTTTGCAGTTTATCCCATATTTGTGATATTGCCAGTTTGAATGCTGCCTAATACCATTAAAAAGATGGTCTCTAAGTGTATAGCTTAAAATATCTTTTTTGATTCTATTTTTTGTAGTTTCGTCGTTTAAATTATCTTTTTTCATAATATACCCTATAGTAAATTAATTAATTTAACAATGGATTTATAATAATTTTATTTTTTATCTACAATTGTTTGAGTTATGTTTGAGTTATTAAATTTTATTTTATATATTTGAAAGTTTAGTTTATTAATTGACACTTTGTAGATTATCCCCTATAATATATAATATTTTACATTCGAGTTATAATTTTAAAAAACTATATATTGTATTAAAACATTAAATCTGTTAAAATTATTAAAGATATTTTTAATAGTATTTAAGATATATTTATAACCCATAAATGTATTATTTAAAGTATATTCGTATACTCCATAAAATCTTATAAAATCTTATAAAAATAGTATAAAAATTGCTTTGGTGAATTTATGATAAAAATAGGCTTTGTATCAACTACAGACAGCGATGACGCTATTTTTGTAGAAGCTTTAAATCAAATTAAAAATGATTTGATAAATAAATGTAATTCTGACGAAAATAATGAAAATAATAAAAATAATAGTAATAATAAAAATAATGTCAATTTAAGTGATTATTTGGGATTTAAAATTTACCCTTATAAAAGTGATGAAGAAAAATACCTTGAATTTAAGGAATTTTCGAAGAATGCTAACATTGTATTTACTAAATTAATGGGCGGTAAAGATTCATTTCCACAATTTGAAGATTTTAAAGAGCATTTAAAAAATTATAATGTACCATTTTTACCATTACCTACCATAGGGGAGTCACATCCTGAACTTGATGAAGCAGTAACTGTTCCAAATGATGTAAAACTTGAAGTAACCAAATATTTAGGGTTAGATGGAATAGAAAACTATAAAAATTTAATAATCTATCTTTCGCAAAACTTTGGAAAAGTTTCAAGTGCACAATCAAAACAACAGACTAACCAATCGACTAATCGACTAAAAAATCCAATTTTAACCTTGGATTTTGAAAAACCTAAAGCTGTACCTTGGCAAGGTATAACCTGGGATAATAAGTATTTTGAAGAAACAGAGGATTATTTAAAATATTTAAAAGAAAAATACAATTATTCTGAAGAAGAAATACGAAGTAAACCTAAAATAGGCGTAATTTTTTACAGAAACTTTTATATCTCAAATAATAGACAACATATTGAATTTATATGTAATAATTTATTTGAAAAGGGCGCTATTCCTATCCCCGTTTTCTATGCTAGCTTAGAAAATGATTTAGGCTGTATTGGCATAAGAAAAACCTTTGAAAAGTATTTCTACGCCAATAAAGTTGAGAAATTTGGGGAAACCATAATTGATGCCCTATTAAACACCAGTATGTTTACGCTTTCAATGGGGACAAGAACTGATTTAATTGAAGGAGAAGCCGAATTTTTAACCAATTTAAATGTACCGATAATACAAGCAAATGTACTATTAAATGATTTTAAACAATGGCACGAGTCAATAGCGGGAATGAGCCCTATGGATTTAGTTATCGGGGTTGCAATGCCAGAATTTGATGGTTGTATCATACATTTCCCGATTTCTAGTTCTGAAAGGCTTGGATATAACGAATTAAATACCGAAATAAAAAAATATATTCCTATAAAAGATAGGGCGGAAAAATTAGTCGATATGACCCTTAATTATTCAGTTCTCAATAAAAAACCAAGTTCTGATAAAAAAATTGCAATAGTATTCCATAACTATCCACCAAGAAATGACAAAATAGCATGCGCTCACGGTTTAGATAGTCCGGAAAGTGTTTTAAATATTTTAAAAACTATGAAAAACGCGGGTTATGAAGTTAATACTGAATACGAAAACGGAACCGAACTTATAAAACAAATGTTAAATTTTGCGACTAATGATTTAAGATATATGACTGAAGACAAGATTAAAAACGCAGTTGGAAAAATTAATCGGGAAGATTATAAGGAATGGTACGACACTTTATCCGATAAAGTCAAAAAAGAACTTGTTCGGGATTGGGGTGACATACCCGGAGAGGTTATGAATTTTGATGGTAATTTAATCATTCCCGGAATTTTGGAAGGCAATGTATTTATTTCAGTACAGCCTCAAAGAGGTTACAGCGATAATAAGGAAGCATTATACCATTCAGTGGATATAGTACCGCCTCATCATTATTTAGCGTATTATAAATGGATTAAAAACGTATTTAAGGCCGATGCAGTCATGCACATTGGTAAACACGGTACTCTCGAATGGCTACCAGGCAAGGGTTTGGGACTTTCTGAAGACTGTTATCCGGATGTATGCTCTGAACTACCGAATATATACCCATATATTGTAAATAACCCTGGAGAAGGAACTCAGGCTAAAAGAAGGGGTTACGCTACTATAATTACGCATTTAATACCGCCTATGACTATTTCCGAAATTTATGACGATTTAATGACTCTTGAAAGAAGTATTGACGAATATTATGAATTAGATGGTACGGAAAATAAAAATAAAATAAATGACGTAGCCGACGTGGATATCAATAATAAAGGCGATATTATTGATATGGATAAAATAATGACCGATAAAAAGAAATTCTTAAAACAAGAAATCATTGAAAAGATAAGGGAGTTAAAACTTGACGAAGATTTAATGGACTCTAAAAGTTTTGAGGATATTGGAACGACAGGTAGAAAAAATAGCGAAAGAACTACAAATACGGAAGAAGAATCAAATTCAACCGATGAATGCTATATAAATTATTTAAATAGTATGTGTAAAGAAGAATTTGATGATTTTTTAACAAAAATACATAATTATTTGGAAGATTTAAAAACAAGGCAAATTAACGACGGTTTACATATTATGGGTGTTCCATTATATGATAACAAATTAAATAATATGTTATTTATGATAACTCGTTGGCAATATCAGTATTTAGAAATTCTTTCAGGTTGCATGGGTTACAATTGGAATGAATTAAACGAAGATAAAGGTAAAAATCACTTTATAATTGATAAAGTCTATGAAATTGGAAGTAATTTATTATTTGAATATGAAAAATTAGATTTCGATAAAAATAAGATAAATGAATTATATGATTTCTGTAAAAATCCAGAAAATGCGAATAATTTGGAAAATATGGAAAATATAGAAATTATGGGCAAAGAAGACGTACTGTACAATATTTCACTTACAAAAGATTTAAAAGAAGTATTGGCAACGATATCTGATATACACGAGAATCTTATGAAAGTAGATGATGAGTTAATAAACACTGTGAGAGGAATTGCAGGTGAATATATACCCCCAAGAATTGCAGGAGCCCCCACAAGAGATACAAGGTGTATACCTACCGGAAGAAACTTTTATTCTTGCAATCCTGAAGAAATACCCACTACTTCGGCAAATGATTTGGGAATTAAGCTTGCAAATCAATTAATTGATAAATACGTTGCAGAAGAAGGAGATTACCCGGAATACTTAGGGGTAGTGGTTTGGAGTTCACCAACTATGAGAACCAAAGGAGATGATATCGCAGAGATATTGCATCTTTTGGGTGTTAAACCAGTTTGGAAGAATAAAAAAGTAATAGGTACTGAAGTTATACCATTAGAAGAGCTTAAAAGACCAAGAATTGACGTAACACTAAGAATAAGTGGTTTGTTAAGGGATACATTCCCTCAAATTATTTATTTAATTGACGACGCAATTAGAGTTGTTGCAAAACTTGACGAACCAGATGAAATGAACTTTATCAAAAAGCACTACAAGGAAGAAATGACCGAAAAAATAAATAGCGGAATGTCTGAAGTTGAAGCTGAAAAAACAAGCCTATACAGGATTTTTGGAGATAGGGCGGGCACTTATGGTGCAGGAATTGCTGAATTAATAACCGAACAAAACTGGGAAACCGTCGAAGATATGGGCAAAGTTTACGTTGAATGGGGCTGCAATGCTTATGGAAGAGATTTCTACGGCGTAGTTGCTAAAGACGAGTTTATACGACAACTTTCAAGAATACAGGCTACCGTGAAAAATGAAGATAATCAAGAAGGCGATATTCTTGAAGGTGACGACTTTAACAGTTATCACGGTGGTTTAATTGCAGCAGTTACGCATTATTCTGGTAAACAGCCTAAAAGCTACATTGGTGACTCTTCAAATCCGAATAAATTAGAAACTAAGCACTTAAAAGAAGAATGCAAGCAGATATTTAGAACAAAAATTATGAATCCAAAATGGATTAAAGGAATGAAAAGACATGGCTATAAAGGAGCCGGAGATATGTCCAAAATGATAGATAATACATTTGCATGGGACGCTACGTCTAATATTGCGGATGATTGGATGTATGAAACTATTGCTAAAACTTATGTATTTGATAAAGAAATGCAGGAGTTTTTCGAAGAGAACAACCCCTATGCTGAGTTAAATATCATTGAACGTTTATTTGAGGCAGATGCACGAAATATGTGGAATGCTTCTGAAGAAACCCTTGAAAAATTGAGACAAAGATATCTAGAAATCGATGGAGATTTAGAAGAGAATATGTAATTTTATAATCGTATAATATTGAAGGAAAATTATGAAGTATTTAATCTTAAAAGTAACCAAAAATTGTAATTTACGCTGTAAATATTGTTACGCGAATTTATCAAATGAAGATTCTGAAAGTTTTGAAATTGATAATTTGGATAACACGGATAATATGAATTTTGAAACTGCCAAAAAAGCAATAGATTATTTATTGACTATCGATAAAGATTTAAAAATACAATTTACGGGGGGAGAGCCTCTTTTAAATTTTGAACTCCTTAAAAAAGTTGTTAATTACTGTAATTCTGAGTATAATTCAACCAATAAAAATTGTAAGTACAACATAAACTTTGCAATTCAAACTAACGGTACCATTATCAATTCTGAAATAATAAAGTTCATAAAAACCAATAAAATCGGTTTAGGTATTAGTTTAGATGATTTAAATAATGAATTTAGGATATATGCAAATAATAAACCTTGCAAAATTGATATTTTAAAAAATATGGCAATATTCAAAGCTAATAATGTACATTTCGGGGTTACTTCTGTAATTACATCAAATAATTTAGATGAAGCAATAATTGAAGAATTAATAATTTATTTAATAAGTATGGGAGTCCATAGTATAAGTTTTGATTTTTTGAAACTAAAGAATAAGGATAAATTTAAAGACAATGACGTTTTTGAACCTGATTATAATGATTTTATTAAATTAATTGATAAATTAGGTTCTAAAAATTATCCAATTTCCATAAAAAATCTAAATAGGAAAAAGAAAGCGAAACTGAATAATTCAGCTAATAGTTTTGAAAATTACTGTTATTTAAATTCCGGTGATTTATTGTATATAAATGAATGCGGGGATATTTATTCTTGCCCTACTCTTGAAGGAATTAAAAATATGTATATTGGAAATATAAATAACATAAAAGATTTGAATTCTAAGAATTTTAAACTCCCTAAATTTAAATCAAAAGGTTGTTTTGCAAGAAATTACCTTAAAAATAACGATTAATCAATATTTTATAATATGTGTATCTATTCGTATATATTCGAATAATATACGTAGATATTTATATGTTTTAAAACATAAATGATACTAGGCATGTAAAAAGAAATAGTGATAATATGACCGGTGATGAGTTTACAAATATAATCATAGGCTTCTACATATTTGCAATTTTTATTGCGATTATATTATTGGGAAAAGTCATTTGGGATAGATATAAGAATAAAGATGATTCCAAATACGATAAAATTAGAAAATAATGGAATAATAATATAAAAAATATTATTTAAAATTTTAAAAGTACTATTCAGGTGAATTATGTTAGTAACAACTCAAAATAAATTTGTAGACCATAAAATTGAAGAAACATTGGGAATCGCAAAAGGGAATACTGCAAGAGCCAAAAATATCGGCAAAGATATAATGGCAGGATTTAGAAATATAGTTGGTGGGGAAATACCAGAATATACAGAAATGATAGCAGGTTCCCGTGAACAAGCGATGGATAGAATGATAGAAGATGCTCAAAGAATGGGTGCAGATGCTGTTGTTTGCGTAAGGTTTGAAACCTCACAAGTTATGCAAGGAGTTTCAGAACTCTTATGTTATGGAACTGCAGTAAAATTGAAAAAATAGAAAAAAGATTTATTTATTTTTTTTAGTTATTTTTTATATATTTTATTTTTTTATATATTTTATTGTTTATATCATACTATATTATACTATATTATACCTTATTTAATTTATACTATTTTTTTAGTTATTTTTTATTTTTTAGTTTAATTTAAGGTCCTAATGGTTCAATAGAGTAGTTAAAGAACATTGCCCAGTTTCTACCGTAGAATTGTTGACCTTCTCCCCATCCGGTTTCGCAATGGTGTGGGTCTCCGTAGATTGGTACACATTCGTAATTTGCTCTTACTGCGTCAATATCGTAATCAAATAAGTAACTTCCACTACTTCCGGTAGATTGGTCGATTACTTTTACTTTTTCAGCACATTGACCGTAAGGCAAGTTTAATTCTACGCTATTTCTAAATGTACGGCTACCTATTGCGTCGCCTTCATTATTTACGAAACTTGTTGAATTATGCCATTCTCCGTCATAGTATAATTCTAATCTAACTCTTTCTTCCCAACTTGGGTTGTGACCATTTGTGATTTCGTAAAATTCTAAATCAGGCCCTGGACCGTCACAAACTGAGTTATTAAATATTATTACAATAGAGCCCCCACGCCCTAAACTAGTAAATTTATCTAATCCGCCATCAGAATCTCTTTCTCCTAAGCAGAAATCAGGATTATATCTACTTACTGGGTTACTTCCTTTTTCACCTGGTTTGTAGTCTTCGTAATCAACTGCCCATGAATCGTAAACTGTTACACATTCATAGTCAAGTGCACATTCGCAAACTACAGCGTGAACTGCAACCGTTACAGGCACACTACTGTTGTAGTCAGGAATTTCGGAAATAGGTATCTGATAATAATGAATTTTAACTCCTTCCTGATAGTTATGGTATTCGAATTGTCCAGGTATTGGATTTCCGGTGAATGTTATGTATGGATACCAACCATCATCGGGAACGTCTTTCTGTTTCTCATACATATCACTTGGTAAGGTAGGTTCTACTCCCACTATCTGAACATGACTTTCATTTAGACACCAACCCGGGCTAGTGGCTATTGTAACATATACCCAAGTATTATCATTTGATACTGTGACAGTACCTGCATCATACATTCCATTACCTGCAAACAACTCATAATCCGTGGCCGTAGCAAGTGGTATCAATGAAAAAATCATTGCAAAAATCACAACATTTATTAGACATTTTTTCATAAATTACCCCCTCGTTTAATTTATGATTTTAAAATTATTCATAATTGAATATTTGGATAATTACCTGTACGTCTACATAATATCGTTTTTTGAAAATAGTTAAATTGATTGATAGATATATTTATGTGATAGATACTATTCTAATTAATGTTATTTTTTTTAAGGTATATATAATTAAAGTATTTTTAAATAATTGTAGGTTAATCGACACAATAGTATTTATTTAATACTAAATTGGTAATGTTATATGCTTACATTAGCTTTAAAAAGTAATATATATTGATTAATTTACAATACATTAATAATTTGTCCATTTTTTTTAATATTCTCAATAATATATCTTTATTTAATCCTAATTATCCGTAGTTATATATATTTCAATGTATAGATAATTAATTAAGTGGGGGTGGTATTATTAGACAAGTAAATCAAAGTAATCGACAATATGTACATACTATACCTAATATATCGAAAATACCCAGTGAAAATTTCTTAATGCTTAAAAATAAATTAAAAGAGAAAAAAACCGTAAATAAGTCCAATACACTTAACAATCCAATTAATTTAGATAACTTAAATAATGAAAATAATGAAAATAATTTAGAAAGTATTAATAGGATGTTAAAAGAGGACCCGGATAATATTTGCGTATTGAAAGAAAAAACCAAAATATTGATAAAATTTGAAAATTATGACGAAGCTAGCTCTGTATTAGCTAAAATATCGGAAATGTGTCCAAATGACATTTTGGTAAATATTTATTTTGCAGTTATTGCGTATGCTACTAAAGATTACGGACTTTGTCGTAAAAAAATTCAAAATGTAATGGATATAACCTATTCTGAGGAAAATTTGAAACAAGAATGTAGTTGTAATAATATTAAATGCGAAGAGTGTGATACTTGTATAGGAAAATCAAATCTAAATAATCAAAAAGAATATGACAATTTTGTTGATTTAGATGATTATCTCACTTACTACATTTCAGAGTTTGAGGATAGTTTACCGGAATTTAAAAATTTTTATAAGTGCGAAATTTATTCTCAGAGAATGCAAAATTTATTGGAAACTCACAAATATAGTATGGCACTTCAATATGCAAAAAAACTATTTAAAATTACCAAATCTAATGAATACGCAAAATTAATTGAAGATATATCCGTTAAAAAATTAGAGCAGGAAAATAAAAGTTTTCTTCTTAAAGACGTCGAATACCTACAAAAAGATATTAAATATGGAATTTATTTCAAAGATTACGAGAATGCCTTAAAAAATATTGATAAATTGTTGGGCAATAAGGATTATTTGGTCTATATTGACGTCCCATATTATAAAAAACTAATTGAGAAAATAAATTTTGAGCGAGAGAAAATTAACAATGGTTTAAAGAATAATCTTATTAGAACATATAACAATGAAGAATTAATTTACCAAAATGTGGCCATATTAAGTACAGGCGATGAAAACGATACAGGTAATAAAACGAGTGTTACTAAAACTACGAATAATATTAAAAATAGTAGTAATACAACTAATGATAATATTAATTTGGACAGGGATTATAAAAAACAAAATCAAATTAAAAAAAAGAATAAAAAAACCAGAAATTCTTCAAAAAATCCATCAATTACTGAAAAATACTTTTTTAATATCAAAAATACTCAAAAAGAATATGAAAATACAATTCCAAAAAATAAAATATATAATAAATTTGAACTTTCGAAGTTGCTTAATTTCAATCAAATTTTATTTTTTGGAGTTATATTATTAATTTTAGCCATGGTATCTTTAAATACAATTAATTCTATGGATAACCATATAATACCCACAGATATGGATACATTCAATAATAAGATAGTTAATAGTGAAATAGCACCATATGGAACCTATTTGGATTATAATACAAATGAAAAATACGAAGAATATGACTACATCTACTCATATTTGCAACCTAGGTATGTAAATGAATTAAAAGGTATTGATAAATTGAACGATTTAAAATCTAGTAATGATTTGATAACTGCTACAAATTTACTCAATTATGAACGTAAAAATTTTAAATACACTCCTGCACCTAATTCGGACTACGTGCCAAAAACTCCATTGGAATTCTATAAAGCTCGGGAAGGTAACCATCTGGATTATACGATATTTAATTCTGCTTATTTATCCAGTAATGGTATACCGACTTATATATTGATTGTAACGCAAAAAGATATTAAATACTCTTTCGCAGTTATGGAATTCAATAATACGTATTATACAATGGATACAAACTCTTCACTTACTAATTTTGAAAATCATATTGATAATTTCCAAAAAATTGAATATATTGAAGTTTATCGCGTAATTCTCGAAGAAGAATCTACAAAACTCTTAGAATTAGATGCTGTAGAAGAAATGTTGGCTAATGAATACATGCCTTCAGGTACTGAAAATGTGGCTACATTTGATTTAAACAATGATTTAAGACAAACAAACATTAAAGTTGATGAAAACTTGCCAAATTATGAATATAACGTTACAAAAATGGAATTGGCCAATTATTCAAAAGTTGAATCCAAAAAATATTACTTTGGCGATATATGTCCCGAATTACGATGTAGCTACGTAGCATATATAGAGAATGAAATATTAAATTATCCAAATTCTAAGGCAGTATATGCCGTTTTTGAAAAAAATAGCGACGAAAATAAATACAAATACCCGTATGTCCTTAAAATATACTTAGGGTATTAATTTCTAATTACTTAACTATTTTTTATTTTATTCTTATATTTTATTCTTATATTTTATTCTTATATTTTATTTTATTCAAAATTTAAAATAAAAATAATAAAAACAATATTCCAAACAAATCACCCAAGAATGCAAATATTGAATTTATAATAACTATTTTAGTACCTAATTTAGTTCCAAATATCGAAATATTAAAAGGTAGGGAATATCTAGCATATTTAGTTGAAAAACTTACTACATTTGCGAAAAGCAACCCTATTAAAATTTCTTTACCAGTTAATACGCCATTTTGTAGAAATTCCGATGCAAGCACCAAGGATGCTGAAAAATTGGCCAAGTTAGTAATTACTAATATACCCACACTGGGACTTATGCCCATAATCTGAGTAAATGGTTCCATAACAATGTTATAATTATCTAAATATCCCATTTCAGAAATTACCATAACAATAAACATCGTAATAAACATAACTGGTACAATACGCTTTACAAGTGCGGTTGTTTTTTCAAAAGAAGTTTTAATATTCTTTTTTCTATCGATTTTTTTAAATTTAAAAATATCCGCACGTGGTTTTGAAACTTTTTTTAAATATAATATGCCTACTAAAGTTTTAAATAACGCTATAAACAACCTTATAATTGTATAGTAAATACCTACAATACCTAATAGTGGAACCACTACTGCAACGTAATAGGTTAATATTTCTGATGCGTTTGAGGGAAAAGAATTAGCCAAAGAAGCACCTATGGCTTCTTTTTCATTTATTTTTTTGTCTTTTAAACCGTCTGCTAATAAGCTATAGCCCACCGTAGGGTCGAAAAAACATACGAGCATTGAATATGTAACTATCTCGTTTATATTAAGTTTTTTAGTAAATGGGCTTAAATATTCGCTTATTTTTTTCATTAAACCTGCGTTAATTAAATAATTCATAATAAATACAGTTATTATAATCGTAACAGATATTCCCAACGTATATCGTAAGGAACTGTATGCAGACGAATAAAAAATTTCAAGATATTCCATAAAATACCCCTTGATAATTTTTAATAAATTTAGGATTATAGTTTAAATTATGGATGTTAAGAACTATTTTAGATATTATTTTAGATATTATTTTAATTTTTAAATCTTATTGCCACAATAACAGTCCCGCTATTATTATAATATCTAGGATAAAAGTCACGACAGCATTTATCATTACAACTTTGGTACCTAATTTAGCCCCAAATATTGAAATGTGCATAGGTAACGAATGTTTTGCATATCTAGTTGATAGTGAAAGCACATTTGCAAACATTAAACCTATTAAAACTTCACGGGGGTTTAATATGCCACCAGATAGGAATCCACCCCCCATAATCATTGCAGCTTGTACATTTACAAGGTCGGTCAATATGATAAGCCCAACATTTGAATCAAGATTTAAAACTGATGTAAATGGGTTAATTAACAATTTTAAGTATTCGAATAATCCCAATTTTGAGAAATATATAACAATAAACATTGTAACAAACATTACCGGGAGCATTCTTTTTGAAAATCTAACCGTGCTATTCCACGATTTTTTTAAATTATCTTTTATTTTATTTTTTTCATTTTTTTTCGGATTAAAATCAACTGATTGAGAAACTAAGCTTAAATAAACTAGTCCAATCACTGTTTTAATTAAAGCTACTCCCGAACGTAATACAATGTAAAGAACGCCTGTAAAACCCAATATTGGTATGGCCACAGGTATAAAAAATGTAAATATATGTGAAAAGATAGACGGGAATGAATTAGCAAGTGAAGAACCTATTAATTCTTTTTCTGTTAACTTATTATCTTTTAAACCCTCTGCAAGTATTGAATATCCTACAGTGGGGCTAAAAAAACAAGTTATTATCGAATAAAGTGAAAGTTGATTCATCTTTAAATTTTTGGTTATAGGGTATAAAAAATCACTTAATTTTTTCATAACGCCGGTATTTATTAAATAATTCATTATAAACATTGAAGAAAGAACTACTATTGATATACTAATTGTATACCGTATAGAACTAATTAAGGATTCATATAAATCCAGTATATTAAATTCAAACATTGTAACACCGTTAATTAATTTTTAATTAGTAAGTTATTGGAGTATTTTAGTCACTTTAGGTCAAAAATGCAAACATAAATATAACTTGAATATATATAAATATAACTTTAAGTATCCTACAATAATACTATACATATATCAATAATTTTGGTGATACTATTATCGAGATTAAAAATCGAAATCAAAATAAAGCTCAAAATAACGAAAAAGAACTTTTGAAAAAAATAAAGCAATCAATGATTTTAAACATGGAAATTAAGAAAATTGCAGAAAAATTGGATTTAAATGAATTAAAAGAAGCATATGTCGAAAGCTATAAAAATTTAAGGGCTTACCATATATCAACTTATCAAAATTTTTATGAAGCAATCAAGGAAATTCAATATCCTGAATATGATAATTTAAAGCGGGAAGATATTAATTGGTATCCTCAAATAGATTATAAAAAGTGTATAAATTGCAAAGAGTGTATAAATTTCTGCCCTAAGGGGGTATATACACTTAAAAACGATACGGTTATTGTCGAATATCCATATAGTTGTGTTATAAATTGCACGGGTTGTGTTTCCCATGCTTGTAATTTTGGAGCCATTAGTTTCCCTAAAAAAATTAAAAAAACGATAGATATCTAATAAAATTAAAATAAATAATATATATAGAATAATTAAGATAAATACCCTGGAAATACCATGTAACTCACATTAATTCCCTTAATCATCTTTTTTAAATCCTATTTTATATATTAATCCCTTAAATTCCTTTTATTCTCTAAATACTATCATTATTAATTTTATATCATATTGCCAAATGGCATAAGGCAATATTTTTTTTATATTTAGTCGTAACAATCCTATTTTATTAAATAACTATCAAAATTGGGGTTATTTCAATAATTATTTATAGTTTTACAGACTTATTATTAATGTGACGATTTAACATCAACAATATTTATAAAATCAAATATACTTATCAAAATTAGGGTTTAATATACAAGGGCATTAATTCGACAATTTAATTATTTTGAAATTGAATTATTTTGAATTAACAATTTTTAAAATTAAAGCATGGCTATTCGATATATATGGCTAAATTAGGAGATAATTATGAAAATCCCAAAGTTAAAAAAAATGAATATGAAGCTATTTATTGTGATTTTGGCAGCATCTTTAATCCCCCTTGCTACCTTGGGCATAATCACCAATCAAGTAGTTTCCGAAAAATTAGATCACAATATGATATATGACGTTAATCAAGATGTTTTGGCTATTCAAAATATGTTCGATGAGCATTTAACAAACATAAGGTCTGCAATTACCCCCATAAATTCAGGACCTTTAGTAAAAGCCATTGAAGAAAAAGATTATAATGAATTATATGCTAAATCAAAGGACTATAAATCTAAATTAGATTATATTGATTATGTGGCATTTTGTGACGTCGATATGAATGTATTGTCTTCTTCACAAGGTAAAACTGAAGATATGAATTTAAAGGAACTATTGAGTACTACTATAAGTTCCAACAAATATGCGTCATACGAAAAAATGAGCATATCCACAGCGAACAAAATTGACCCTGATTCTATAGTTTCAGGTGTTGATGGAGTTCTTTGCTCAGTTTCTGCAGTACCATTAAGTGATAATGGTAAAGTTGTAGGATACATCGTAGGTATTGACATGTTAAATAAAGATAGATACATGTTAGATAAAATTCAACAAAATACTCATGAGTTACCGGAACTTATATTGGGTGACAAATGGGTTGCGTTAGGTAAAGACAGTACTCAATCACTAATTGGTAAAACTGTAGGTCCTGAAGCTTATGAAAAAATGATAAATGGAGATACAAGCTCATATAAGGAAGATGTGGCAGGTATTACGTTCTATGATTCATTAATTCCAATTAGAAATGCTAGGGGTCAAATTATCGGTGCATGTTATACAGGAATGCCTGCAGATACGATGGCTAGTATATTATCTGATATACAATTCACAATGCTTGTAGTTTGTATGTTGAGCATAGTTTTAGTACTAATTATCGCTTTACTAACAAATAGATTCATTGTTAAACCATTGATTTCATTACTGGATACTGTGCATGAATTTGCAGGCGGTAATCCAGAAGCTAGGTCAACAGTATCAACAGGTGATGAATTACAAGAATTGGGTGATTCATTTAACGAAATGGCTGTTAAAGTAGTAGAATTGAATAGGACTTTAGACCTAGATAAAGTTAAATTGGCTGAATTACTAGACGAAGTTAGCAGTGTAATGCATAGAGTCGCAGAAGGTGACTTAACCGCTAGAATGAAAAATTCAGATGACGAAAATAGTTTAGAATATGCTATAAACTCCGGAGTAATTAGCACCGGTGATTTAATTTCTGAACTTAAAGAGCAACTTAGTATCTTAGATAATGAAGTACATAACATTAGAAAAGAGCTTGAAGATGCGAAAGAAACATCAGAACAAGTTAGCGAAGCAGCTTCACAGGTAGCAACCGCTTCATCAGACCAATCAATTAAATTACAAGACGCTACTGACCAGTTAGAGATAACCAATCGGTTAACAAAAGACTTATACACTAATGCGGAAGATACTGTACAGTTGAACAACGAAATCGAAGACAATTCACAAATCGGTGTTCAAAAGGTAGAAAACGCAGTTGTAACTATGCAAAAGATTACAAACGTAATCGATAACCTAGGTAAATCAATCGAAGAGCTTGGCGAAGAAAATAAGAAAATTAACGAAGTAACTACATTAATTAAAGATATTGCAGACCAGACTGGTTTATTAGCACTTAATGCTAGTATTGAGGCAGCTCGTGCAGGAGAAGCAGGAAAAGGCTTTGCAGTTGTAGCAAGCGAAATTAAATCCTTAGCTGAAGAAATTAAGAAATCTGTAGAAGATATTGATGTAACAATTGACGGAATGAATAGTAAAGTAACAACGACAATTAAATTAGGAACTACAGGACGCGAAGAAGTAGATAAAGGAGTTATAGCAATAGATGAAGTTAATGACGCGTTCATGAAAATTAAAGAAAGCGTTAACAAAGCAACGATTGCTATTAATACTATAAAAGAAGATTCTAAAAAAGCAAGTACCAGTACGGATGATGCACTTAGAAATGCACAAGATATCGCATCTATTTCAGAAGAATTCACAGCTACTGCTGAAGAAGTAACAGCTTCTACAGAAGAGCTGGATAGAGTTATTTCAGAAATCGAAGCTATCTCAAAACAAGTTGTACAAGTTGCTGAAAGAGTTGAGCAATCTGCAGGAAGATTTAAGATTGAATAAATAAAATTATTTATCTTAAATTATTATTTTTAAATAGTATTATATTACAATAAATAACAATGTTATTTTTAATTTTTTAAAAGATATTAAAAAGAGTAAAGATTTTTAGTTTATTTTAGTTTATTTTGTTAAGCAATAATGTATTAAATTTAATCAACTTTAATTTGTCACATTATTTGCCCTTTTTTGAAATTTTATACATTACTTGAGCGTGGAATAATTTTAATAAGTTATTTTTATCCTCTGCAAGTACGGCATCACTCGCTGTAAGTGTAGCAAGCCCAAAACTCATAGGAGTTGGCACTGATACTTCAATATGTTCTAATTTAATATGTCCAGATTGTATCTTGCCCAAAATTTCTTGCAAATGCTCAACTTCCAAACTATCTTCGATAATTTCACGGTAAGTCTCTTCTAGAGGTGCAAATCTGTCTAACTTTTTAGCGTAATGTATCAACAAATCAGCACTGACTTGCTGTCTTTTAGCGGATTTTTTACGTCCAGCGTAGTTTCTAAGTATCATTAAGCTTCTTGTAGCGTTTATTCTAAAAATTCTCTTCATAAGATTTGTATTTTCAAGAGCAAGCTTTAAAATGTCGTATACGTTATTTGGAGTTAGCTCTTTGATAATTTGAACTATTTCAATACGTTTTTTCTTAGGTATTTCCAATGAAAAACCAGTATCTGAAACGCTAACTAGCACACCAACGCCGAAATGCTCACTAATTTTATAAGCTATGGCTCTACTGAATCCATCGTTGAATTTTCTTCCATAATTACTGTGAATGTAAAGATACTTATTTTCAGTTTTTCCTTTTTTATCTTTCTTGTAACCGTCGTATCCTTCGCCGTTATACTCTTCTATAACAAGCTTATTTGGTAAGCTAATACTATCATTACCTTTATATTGAATTTGTTGACCAAATAATCCATATAGGCTCTCTACACTGTTATTGTCAATAGGTAATTCAGAAAGCCATTCTTTCAATATACCGTTGCCATATTTCTCTATTGCAGTCTTTTTAAACTCTAAAACGTTTTTACCTAAATCATAGCTAAGTGGAAGTCTTTCAGAGTACCAGTTAGGAATATTTGGTTTTTCAGACGTTTTATCAACGTATACTTTACTACCTCTACGATATACAAACTTCAAATGTTCCCCACCTAAGGCGAAAACGTCACCTTTTTCAAGTCTATCAAGGTATTGTTCGTCTAATTTACCAATCCAATCTTTATTGGCTCTCACATAAACATCACAGCTAAAATCATCTGGAATAGTACCAATATTCATGTAATATATCATTCTTGCAGTTTTACCAGATTTTCCAATTTTTTTGGTTTCTTCATCATACCAAATTTTAGAATATATGTTTCTATCCTCCATTCCTGCATAACTAGCAGTCATGTAGTTTAAAACTATTTTAAAGTCTTCTTCGGTCATCATATGGTAGTTATAACTTCTCTGTACAATATTTTTAACTTGTTCTAATTCAATTATCCCATTAATGGCAATTCCATATATTTGCTGAACAAGTACATCTAAAGGCTTCTTAGGTATCTGAACCTTATCTATAAATCCTTCTCTTGCTTTTTTCAGCATGACAGTACATTCTACAAGTTCATCCCTATCTAAAGCTATCAATCTACCTTTAGCAATCCTCTCAATACCGTGACCTGCCCTACCAATACGTTGAAGTAGTACTTTAACACTTTTTGGGCTACCTATCTGAATAACCAAGTCCACGTATGGCATATCAATACCAAGTTCGAGACTACTACTCGTGGTTACTACTTTTAATTCGCCTTTTTTAAGCTTAGATTCTATTTCTAACCTTTTATCCCTGGATAAACTACCGTGGTGACTGCCACTATTTTCTTCGGTATATTCCGGGAATTTCCTACGTAAATTGTATAATATACGTTCTGCTCCGCCCCTAGTATTTGTAAATATAAGTGTATTTTCATGTTCTTGTATTAATTTATGTAATTCACCATATAATTTCTTTGAAATTTCCTCTGGCGTGCTCATAATTAAATCTGGGACTGGACAAATTAATTCCATATCGTAACTACGTACAAATCTTGTATCTACAATTTCAACAGGTCTAGGGGTTTCTGTATCATAATAACCTCCCAAATAATTTGCAACTTCGTCAAGTGGCTCAACTGTAGCACTACAACCAATTCTTACGAATTCGTTATTTGTAAGTTCTCTTAGTCTTTCAAGACTTAAACTAAGGTGTACCCCTCTTTTATTGTCTGCAAGGGAGTGTATTTCGTCAATAACAACCCATCTAACAGTCCTTAATTTTTCTTTAAACTTAGGTGAGTTTAAAATAATTGCTAAACTTTCTGGAGTTGTATTTAAAATATGGGGTGTTTGCTTTAACATTTTACTTTTTTGGTAACTTGTAGTATCCCCATGCCTTATAGCGTGCCTTATATCCCCAATATCTTCTTTTCCGTATTTTTCCTTTAATATTTCTTTAATTTCTACCAGTGGCTCTTCAAGGTTTACGTGAATATCATTTGCCAAACTCTTCAAAGGACTTATATATATACAATATACGCTATTTTCGAGTCCTTCTTCTTTTTCAATTCTGAAAAGCTCGTTTATGATACTCATAAAACTACTTAGGGTCTTACCACTACCCGTAGGGCTACAAATAAGGGTATTTCTCCCATAATGAATACGAGGAATTGCTTGACGTTGAGGGGGCGTGAAATAACCTTCGTTAAATTCTTTGTATTTTTCGAATTTTTGCACCCACCAATCTTTAACCCCATCTTGGAATAAATCGAGTATTTTTTCGTCAGAATCTATATCAAAAGCATATTTTCCAGTGCTGTAGGATATACTTTTTGAAACTAAATTTTGTTCCTTTTTATCGCTTATTTCTTCCCTTATTTCTTGCTCCAAGGTTTTTGAATTTGTATTTTGGTCGTTTGTTTTTGAGATGATATTCATAATTGTCCTCCATTAAATTTTAAAATTAATTATGTGGCGATATATATCTAAAAATGAGTATATTACTAAGATATATTAAATTTTTAGCGTTAATAGTATACATACCTCGTATTAACGATTAGTACATACCCTCAATTTCACCAATTTTGCTTTTATTTTTATTTTTAATTTTATATTAATATGATAGTTATATGGTACTATACATATAATTAGTATCATATAAATAGTTTTTCGATAAATTTAGTTCGAATATCGTCGTCATATAAAAAGAAAGTGGAATTAGTAAAAAAGCACTGGATTAAAAAATTAAAAAATTAAAAAATAGATGATTGAATAAATGTGATTGAATAGTATTTCATGTTATTTATATTACATTAAATAATAGAATATAGAATATAGAATATAGAATAATAGAATAATACTATATTATTAAGTAAACTATCGGCATTATCCTAAATTTTGAGGATAAATTATTAATTAAACTCTTGTATCTTTAAATTATAATTAAATGTAATATATTAGATTATACAATTATAAAAGTCATATATTTTAATACTTAAATGATTAACGCGAGACTGACGTTTGAAAACCATAAAGTCCATATATATTTATCATAGTGTACTATCGCACGTATATTATATTTAAAATTATATTGTATATGTCATATATTGTTATACCTATATTATTTAGCTATTTTAGAGTTCTATACTTCTTAAGTTAAACTGTTTAGACTTTATTACCCGCATATGGGTTATAAAATCCTATTATGTATATATTATAATTTCTATATATAGATTCGGGTTAATAGACTGTAGTTAAATAAACTGATATATTAAAATAATCTTTTAACCAAATAAATGTCAAATTATTCTTAAAAAAAGTTTAAAAACAAAAATAATGGTTTTTAGCAAAATTAAACGATTTTAATATAAAATTCAAAAGGTAATAATTAATTAATACAATAAATAAAAAATGTTGTCATATAATATAAATTATTCTTAAAAAAAGTAAAATAGGATAAATTTAGCATGCAAAATTTAGCAGTGCCATATTTACATTATAATGTATCTAATATTTTATTTTTAATTATTCAAGATTGTGCATTTGTGGTAATAAGGAAACTTTTACCGGTTCTCCAAATGCTCTGTCTCCTGCATCTCCAAGACCTGGTAATATATAACCTTTTTTGTTTAATTCCCTGTCCATTTTGGTAACGTATATTTCTGTTTCAGGGAATTCTTTTTTAATTGCGTCGATACCTTCAGGGGCACCAATTACACCAACAACGACAACTCTTTTTGGCATACCACAGCTTTTTAGTTCTCTCATAACACTGATTAAAGTTGAACCTGTAGCAATCATAGGGTCGCAGATAATCAAAGTATCTTCTTCTTTTAATTTAGGTACTTTTATATAGTCCATTTTAATGTCAAAGTCTGGAGCTGGTCCTCTTGAAGCTGAAACAATACCTACTCTTGCGGATTCCAATGTTTTAATTAAACCTTCCATTAATGGAATAGCAACTCTTAAAACTGTAATGATTAATACGTTTTTCCTGTCTTTTCCTTTTAAACCAATTGTAGCTTCAAGGGGTGTTTCGATTTCTACTTCTTCGAAATCCATTGTTTTTGTTAATTCGTAGCCCATGTACCTACCAAGTCTTACAAGACCTTTTCTAAATGCAATGTTGTCGGTATCTTGCTCTCTTAAATCTGAAAGTGTTTCAATTAAAAAAGGTGAGTCTTCAAATGAGTATACTCCTTCCCATCTTGTATCTTTTTTCATGATATCGCCTCGTTAATTTTTGACATGTTAAAATAATATTTCAAATTTGACTTTAAATATTAAATTCTAATACTAATTCTAATAGTAATTCTAAATATTAAAAGCATTATATTTGTAATTATATTTTTATTTGGAATATATACTATTTTAATGTTTTGATGACATATACTTAAATTTATCAATTAACATTCGATAATAATCCTTATTTTAAAAATTAATGGATAAAAAATATTAATTTTTAATTTTAAACAATTGGTCAAGTACTATAGCAGTTATTGCACCCATTGCCATTCCTGATTCCAATATACTTGCTATTATTTTAGGGAAGTGTGCTAAAAACTCCGCTGGTAATTGAGGAGAGCCTAAACCAACGATTAAAGCACTCGCAAGAACCAAAGTATTTTTATCGTTTAATTCTACCTTATCTTTGATTAATTTAAGACCTGTTAAACCAATCATACCATATAAAGCAATTGTAAGACCACCTAAAACTGGTCCTGGTATAGATGCCAATATACCGGTGAATTTAGGAATTAATGAGAATAACATCAAGATTATCGCACCAATTTGCACAACCTGAACGCTTGAAACTTTTGTAAGTGCCACAAGTCCTATGTTTTCAGAATAACTTGTTGTACCACAACCACCGAGTAAACCTGCAATTGTACAAGATAAACCTTCTGAGGTAATACCTTTGTTTATTTTCTTGTTATCGATAGGTTCTTCAGATATTGTTGATATGGCGTGATAATCCCCTACGCTCTCAATAATACTTACGAGGAATGCAAATAATATGATGATTATCGCATCAGCGTTAAATACTGGCATACCCCATGGCATAAGTTGTGGTAGGCTGAAAAATGGTAAACTTGCAACCAATGTGAAATCTACAAGTCCTAAAGCGATACTTGCAAGGTAACCAACAGTTGCCCCAATAACAACAGGCATAGTTTTTAAGGTTCCTTTTGACTTTAATGTGATTATAACAGTTGTAAAAAAGGTTAACAATGCAACAAAAGCAGCGTATGGTATGGAAGCACCAGTAGGGTCTCCAAAAAAGTTGAACGTGTATTTCATAGCTGTACTAGCCAAACTAAAACCAACCAACATGATGGTAACGCCAGTAACAACAGGAGTAAATAATTTTTTTAATTTTCCGATTAAACCAAAAGCACCAGTTATCGCTTCGAGGATACCTCCAACGATTAAAGCACCTTCAACAGCTGCCAATCCAACGCTACTGCCAATATAGATTAAAGCAGGAATAAAAGCAAAACTTGAACCTTGAACAATAGGAAACTTTGAACCAATTGTAGTTTGTAATATAGTAGCGATACCCATCGTTAAAAGAACGGCCTGAATTAATACCGCTATTTGTTCGAGTGGTAACCCAATAGCACTACCTACTACCAAGGGTACTGTAACAGTAGCTCCAAACATCGCTAAAACGTGCTGGAAACCCAATGCAATTTTTTTCATATTTTCCCTCCAATATATACGTGTTAAACAATTATGTAATAATATACGATAGGACTTTAAATTATCTATCCTCAATAGTGTACTGTTTTTTCCTATATATAATTTATTAGTAAACGTATATAAAATTATGATTATTTTAAAAATTAAAATTCCGAAGTAAAATTCATAAAATAATCTATAAAAATGTAGAACGATAAATAATAAATTGAGAATTAAATATTAAGAATTACTATATAAATGAATATCAAAAAGTAAGTATGAACTAAATCATAAGTAAATAATAACTTAAAAAATATTAAAAATAATATTAAAAATAATATTAAAAGATATTAAAAATAATATTAAAAAAGGGATATTATGGAAATTGAAAATCTTAAAGACATGGTAATTATCGGCGGAGGTCCTGCGGGACTCGTAGCAGGTATATATGCAATGCGTGGCGGAGTTAATGCAATATGTATTGAGAAAGAAAATGCGGGCGGTAAAATAGCTGAAGCAGGCATAGTTGAAAATTACCTGGGTTACTCTCAAATAAAAGGCTTTGAGCTAGCCAATAATTTTGCAGAGCACGCAAACAGCTTAAATCTACCGATTGTCCATGAAGAGGTGATTAGCGTAGTACCTAACGCAGTTACCATGCACGATGAAAATGGAAATAATAAGGTATCATACCATAAAGTAGTAACCAATAATGAAGATTATGTAGCAAAAACTGTTATAATTGCTTCAGGTAGCAAATACAAGTCTTTAGGTATAAATGAAGATGATTACGTGGGTAAAGGTGTTGGTTACTGTGTTATGTGCGATGCTTTCTTCTTTAAAGACAGGCATGTTTTGGTAATTGGCAGGAATACGCCTGCAGCTATGGCAGCGTATAATTTAAAAGATATTGCCAAAAAGATTACGATAGTAACGGATAAATCAGAAATAAAAGTCGTAGAAAAAATTATTATGGACAGACTTGAAAAAATTGAGAATTTAGAGATAATATACAACGCAAAACCTTTGGAATTTAAAGGGGATGTTAAATTTGAAGGTATAGAAGTTGAAATGCTCGATGATAATCAAAAACAAATTATAAATGGAGATGGGGCATTTATAATGCTTGGTTACACGCCAAACAGTGAATTTTTAAACGATAGCGATATAGAGCTAAAAAAAGGATTTGTGGTAACGAATAAAAACTGTGAAACAAACGTAGCTGGAATATATGCTTGTGGAGATATAACGGGAGGAGTTTTGCAAGTTTCTAAAGCAGTAGGTGAAGGAGTTTACGCCTTTTCAAGTGCTTCAAAATACTTACAAAAATTTGAATAATTTTATAAATTATTAATACATTAAATGATACTTTAAATAAATTTATTATACCTTAAAATAAATTTTTACCCAATTCTAATTTTACTAATAGCAATTATAAGAGATTTGATAAAATGCAGGAAATAGCCAATTTTTACAGAGATTTAGATTTAAATTTTGATAGGAACGCTTTGATAGATTCTAGAAATAAAACTGTGGCAGTTTCTGATTTGCACATCGGATTAGAAGAACAATTTAAAAGAAAGGGTGTATTATTTCCATTGCATGAAAAAACCGTTATAATTAATAGAATTGTTTATTTATTGGATAAATATCAACCTAAAAAATTTATAATGGTTGGAGATATTTTACATCATTTTAATAAAATACCTTATAAGACTTACGATGTAATGTATGAAATATTGAAATTAATCCATAATGAATATAAAGATACAAAATTAATATTGGTTAGGGGAAATCACGATATAATGATTGATTATGTACTTAATGAATGTTTAAATCGGTTTAATGACGAAATAAATGAGAAAAATGCAGAATTGAAGAAAAAAATCAAAGATAAAGGCGACGGGATTTACCAAAAATATCCGAAGCTTGAAGATAATGATTTGTATGAAATATATGAATATTACAAAGTAGATGGCTTACTTTATTACCATGGTCATAAAATACTAAACCAAGAAAATTTAAATTTCAAGTCAGACATAAATTTAATGATTATGGGACACGAACATCCAGTTTTAGAATTAAATAATCATAGATTCCCTAGTTATTTACATATTGCAGATTATAATAAATTTTTTGAAAATAATAAATATAATAAAGATAATAAAGATAATAAAGATAATAAAAATCATAATTTAAAAAATATTTTAGTATTGCCTTCATTTTCAAATATACCTTCAGGAGTAAAAATAAATGAATTATTTGGCAATTTTTTATCGCCATATTTAAAAGAACTTAAATCTGAAAGTTTTAAAGAGAAAATTTATCCAATAATAAAAGAAAAAGAAATTATGTATTTCCCCAATTTAAAGGAAATTGAGGATTATTTACAGTAATTTTATAATTTATTAAATATACTACTATTTTTAATTATGCTTTAAATTCATTAGTTTTTTTAGAAACATTACCTGAAATTTTCGTTAATTCTTTGGATGCGTTTCTTATTTCTTCAATAATACTATTTAACTCTTCTGTAGAAGCTGTTACTTCTTCAGCGGTAGCTGCAAATTCTTCTGCAATAGCCGCAACTTCTTGTGAATTCTTTAAAGCTAAATTTACATTAGTGGCAGCATTCTGTGACCCTTTATAGATATTATCCATTCTTGAACCTGAATTAGCTACACCATTTTGTATACCTTCAAAGGCTGAATTAACTTCAGCAATTGCTAAAACTCCTTTTTTAACTTGTGATTTTCCAGTATTTCCAAGTTCAATTGTTTCATCGATTTTACAATTAATACCTTTGATGGTTTTATTAATATCTTCCACAGACTTTTTAATTTCTTCGGCAAGGTCTTTAATTTCACTTGCTACAACTGCAAAGCCTTTTCCTGCTTCCCCTGCACGAGCTGCTTCGATACTTGCATTAAGTGCTAATAAACCGGTCTGGTCTGCAACATCTTTGATTAACGTAGTTACTTCGTTAATTTTCTTACTTTCAGTTCCTAGCTCGCCAATAGATTTACTAAGGTTATCAATAACATTAGCAATATTATTCATAGTTCCGGTAGCATTTTCAACTTTATGCGTCCCTTCATTTGAATTTCCTTTTATTGACCCAGCAATTTTAACCATATTCTCTATTGTATCATTGACTAATTTAGTGCCTTCAAAAGTTTCCATGAGTTGATTAGTAGAATTTTGTAATTTCACAGATTGGTCAGATGCTGCATTAGCTACTTGTGAGGCTGCATCAGTTAATTGTTCAGCACTTTCCTCAGCATTTGTCAATTGACTTTCGATTGATTCTATTTCACTATCTAATACTTCAATATCTTTTCTTAAGTCTTTGATTAGTTCGCCAATATTTTCTATTGCTAAGTTAATTGACTTTTGCAAGCCATTAATGTCTTTGCTTTCGTCAGCATGAACTGTAAAATCGCCCTCTGAAAGTTTTTTCATAACTTTTGAAACGTCCATTATTGTTTCTGCCAATTTTTCTTTATCCGCTTCCATTAATTTTCCCATAGATTGAATATTCTCAGCCATAAGGTTGAATGAATTGCTTAAATCTTCTAATTCGTCACCTGTTTTAATATTGGCACGGGCTGAAAAGTTTCCTGCTCCAAATTTTTCAGCAACGTCTTTTAACGTATTTAATGGTTTTGTAATAAGTCTACCGGCATATAATGACATAATTAACGCTAATAATAAAGTTATAGCTATAACGGTTATAATTTGACTTCTAGTTTCATCCAAAACAGACAATATTTCTTCAGTATGTGCCCCAATTCCTAAAGTACCTACTAAATTACCATCTATGTCTCTTAAAGCTTTATATCCACAATAATAGTAGTTACCATCAATTACTAAATTTTCATAGTATCTATCTTGTGTTTTTAATGAATTATAAGCTTCAGAATTAATTTTTTTACCAATCAAATCTTTATTATCTGCAGTAGTGGATACTCTTGAGTCATATAACGTTAAAGTTGCACTACTTCCTGTTTCTTCCTGAAGTTCTGAAAGATAGGTTGCATCGTTGTTTAAAACATCCATAATTACAAAATAGCCTATTATTTTTCCGTTTTTGTCAGTCGTACTTAAAGCTTCCATATTATAATATATTGGTGCAACTGAAACTATGGCTAAAGCATCATTCGTATTTCGTACCTTATAATTGCTTATTTTTTCAGCAATATTTCCAGGTACTGCCTCAAATGCTGTAGTTTTAGGGGACTTGGAAAATTTAGATATTATATTGTTAATTTTAAAATCGTTATCATGTGCCGTAGATGCCATTATGGTTCCATTTTCATCTGTAATGGCCATTAACTCTACATCTTGCATGCTATTAGTAAATTTAATTCTAGATTTAAGGCTAGATATATTTTGTGTCATTATTTCCTTTTTTAATCCTTTGGTACTTGATGTATATTCTGAAAATTTATCATAGGATTTCATTTTATCATCTAGAGATAAACTCCCGGAATTCAAAGACAATTCTGCAGATTTATCTAGGCTCTTAGAGGCCAAATTATCTAGTCCATTTATAGAAAAGGTACTCAATATTACCATTGGTATTAGGATAGATATCATAGACATAATTAGCATTTTATGACTTAATTTTTTCACTATACTGTTTATTTTTTTCATTATCGCCCTCAATATTGTTAGATTTTTAATGCGGGGTTTTCTGTAATTTTTACAATATTTTACAATATTTTACAATATTTTATTATATTGTCATAGTTATTTTTAAGGAGTTTTTGAATTAAATATCTCCAAAATTCAATAGTTGACCTTTTAAATATTTTTATACATATATTATATTTCTTAATGTGATAATTTATAGGATATATTAATCGAATATTACTTATATTTTAGATATTATACCCCACAAGGGGAACAAAACTAGTTATTAGCATTTTAATATAATTATATTATTATTGAAACTAAATAGTTAATTTTATATATTGGGGATTTAAACGTTTAATAATTTAAACTATATTATATAATTAATTAGAATATTATTAATATAGTAAAGTTTTAACATACTAGTAATATTTGTTGAGAATTTAATTGAAAAATAGAGATTTTTAATCGTTAATATATAAATACATAAAATAAAATAACCTGGATTAAAATTAAAATTCAAACTTAAAATAATCAAAATAATATTCAAAATAATCAAAATATGTAGCTAAAAGTATTAATTCAAAATATTATTAAATTAATACTTAACTACTTAAATTAATTTAAATAAACTAATTTAAATTAATTTAGTGAAGATATGTAATTATAATAAACCTGCAGCATCTAAAGCTAATTTAACTTCTTCTGTTGATGCTCCTTTTTCTAACTCAACGGTTTTTTCGGTAGGTTCAACGTGTTTTAAGTTGCATCTTCTTCTTTTAACGTTTCCGTCAATTACTGCAAAGTTTGCATCTAATACTTCCACGATAACACATGTGTTACCTGCTTCTCTACCTAATGTTTTAATACAAATTCTACCTACTTCTATAGCTGACATAAGTATTACCTCGCCTTATTTTTTGTTAATGTGAACGTCGCCGTTACGCACTTCATTCTTGAAATAGGGAAGTATTTAACTTCATTCCGAACGATAATAAAATTAAAGTAATTAAATTAATTAGATTAACTAACTAAAATTATTGAATTTTATTACCTATTGCAAAATCAATGAGTTTAAATACCCCGTTAATATCCCATTTGGATGATTCGATAATTATATCATAGATTGATAAATCATCAATATTTATGTCGTATATTTCATTATATCGTTTTTTCTCAGAGTTTTCTCTAAGAATCATCTCTTCCATCGCTTTTTCGATGCCTTCATTTTCTCGCAAGCTAATTCTTTTGCATCTAACCATTGGGTCTGCTTTTAACCAGATGCTTAAATCTGCTTTAATATTATTCTTTTCAAGCATCCAACCTGCTAATCTTCCTTCGAGGACTATACTACCCTTTTTAGCACATTCAATCTGCCTACGGTCAATTTCATAATCTACCTTATCATTAGCTTCAGCATATTCGCTGAAATCTTTCAAAGACATATTATTTTCCTTGGCCATATCTCTGAAGATAAAACCTGCACATACGTGGTCTAAGTTATATTTTTCAGAAATTAATTTGGCGATTGTGGTTGTTCCAGTTCCAGGTAATCCTCCAATGGTTATAATCATCATAGCACCTAATTAAAAGTTTCTTGCTTTTTCGACCATGATTTTTTTAACACATGCTGCACATAAATGTCCACCATATACTCTTTCAGGTCTTTTTTCGGTTTTTGCTAATTTTGAGATTTCTGCAATTCTGCCTTTAGGTACACCGTTTAAAACAGCACCGCAAGCAGCGCATTTAGCTGTACCTTGTTTTTTTCTTCTGTAATGAGCAGTATTTCCTTTAGTTACTCTTACACAGGTTTTTTTCATTGAGCCAGATTTATATCTTGGGGCAGGCATATTATTACCTCCACTTGTTTCTTATGTTTCTTCTTATGTTCTATTTAGTGGGATATTCATCCTATCGGTACACAGGGTAATGTAATCATTATTATATGTTACAATAGTTGTACCTATAACTCATTAGTTATATATTTCCAATATAAAAAGGTTTCCACACATTGATGATATAAAAAAGATAAGAATAATTTATAAAATGATAAACTACGAATAAAATAAGAATTAATTATAAATATGCTATCTTAAATAATTAAGAATAAATTAAAAAAATATATTTAAATTTTTTTAGAGTAAGTATTATAGTCTTCTTTTAATATGGATAATCTGTCCGTACAAGTGAAACAAGGGTCACAACTTGCAATAATAAGTTCTGCATCGCTTACGTGGTATCCTTTAACTATTTCTTCCATGGCACCTAAGTTTGTAGCAGTAGGGGTTCTGATACGTGCATGTCTTACTCTACCATCTTTATCAACACCATATGAATAGTATTGTTGACCTCTTTGAGCTTCAGTGTAGCATTCAATCGGTTTAAACTCTTTTACTTCATAGTCGGAGTTGTAAATTTCAGGACTTAAGCTTTTATCGTTTAATAATTCTAAAGCTTGCCTTATTATTTTAACACTTTCGAGAATTTCAAATCCACGAACTGCAATTCTAGATAATACGTCACAATCGTCAAATAGTATTTCGTCAAATTCGTAAGCGTCATACTCTGGAACCCAACCCATTTTACGCATATCAGATTTTATATTACTACCTCTTGCAGTTGGACCTACAGCGTGAAATTTAGCCGCAGTTTTTCTGTCAAGTATGCCCACACCTTTCATTCTTGAAATTAAGAGTGGGTCTTTTAAAACTCTATCAATAATAGCAGTTATATTTTCTTCGTACTCATCTAATTTTAAAAGTATCCTTTTGCTCTGTTCTTCGGTTATATTACAACGAGGTCTAATTCCACCGATTAGCGGGCAAGAATAGTGAACCCTACTTCCAGATATCTCAAAGAATATCTGCATAATAGGCTCTCTTGTCATGAAACATCGCATTGACATTGTTTCATGCCCCAATATTTCAAAAGCGTGACCAAATAATAAATTATGTGAGTGTAATCTCTCTAATTCTTCAACAATAACTCTAATGTGTTGTGCTCTCTCAGGCACGTATATTTTACTTGCAATTTCTGTTAATCTTACAGAACTCCAAAGATGGATATGTGAGCA
Source organism: Methanococcus voltae PS (assembly GCF_024807035.1). NCBI lineage: Archaea > Methanobacteriati > Methanobacteriota > Methanococci > Methanococcales > Methanococcaceae > Methanococcus > Methanococcus voltae. Next base: position 14,267 of record NZ_JANUCQ010000004.1, on the reverse strand, counting down.
GATACCACATATTTTCTCGGTTAATATACAAGCTTTTTCTACAGGTAAACCTTCCATTAATCTTTCGATTCCTCTATGGTTAACGCCTATTGATAATTCTGCGTCTTTTACAATCTCATCATCTATAAAAAGTCTTAATCTGTGCGGTTCTAACATTGTAGAGTGTACTGGTCCAATTGCTATTTCTCCTTCATACATATGACTTCACGATTCCTTAATTTTTAAATATTTCTAGTTGATTTTAATTTTAACATTATTCTACATTATTATTCTACATTATTAATCATTAAAATTTAACAAATATGATGTTTCTATTAATATAAATAATAATTGTAAATTTATTTATTTGAATATATCGTCCATATTACATACTTAAGATAACTTTAAAAAAATTAAGATAACTTTAATAAGTAGTAATATTATATTTAATAGTACCTCTATTATTGAAAATTAAAAACTACACTCTAAAAAAGAAAAAATAATTTAAAGGTTATATAATGTTAAAAACGGAAAATTTAACTGTAGGATATGCTAATTCGGAAGTACTAACGGATGTAAATTTAAACGTACATAAAAATGAAATATTGTGTATTATAGGACCTAACGGGGCGGGAAAATCTACACTTTTAAAAACAATTGCAACCTACTTGACGCCAAAAAAAGGAGCAGTATATATAAACAGTTCAAAAATCCACAACTTAAAGCCTTCGCAACTTGCAAAAGAAATGGCGGTAGTTTTAACAGACAGGATTAATCCGGCAAATATGACTGGTTACGATGTAATTTCTATCGGTAGACACCCATACACGGGTTTATTGGGTAGATTAAGCAAAAAAGACAAAGAAATAATAATGCACAGTGCAAAACTTGTGAATGCAACCAAATTACTTGAAAAGAACTTTTTCGAGATGAGTGACGGGGAGCGTCAAAAAATAATGATTGCAAGAGCTCTTGCACAGGAGCCGGAAATATTGATACTTGACGAGCCTACGAGTTTTTTAGACGCTAATCACAAAATAGAACTTACTTTACTACTTAGAAAGTTATCCAAAAAGAATATAGCTATTATAGTTACTTTACACGACATAGAACTTGCCTTAAGAATTGCCGACAAAATGGCACTCGTTAAAGATAATAAAATACTTGCTTACGGTTTCCCAGAGGATATAATGACCACTGAAACTGTAAATTATCTCTATGGATTAACTGAGGCAAATTATAATGAACAAATTGGTTATTTCGAATTAAAAAATAATTATAATCAGGAATTAACTTCAGAAATAAATTTGGAAGTAAATTCGGAAGTAAATTCGGATTTAGGGTTAAACAAAACTGGTTCAGAATTTGATACAAATGATGTATTGCTACCTAAAAAAGTTTTTATAACTTGTGGTGGTGGAACAGGCGCAAAAGCTTTGAGATACTTTAAGAAAAACGGTTATGATATTACAGTAGGTATTTTACACGAAAATGATATTGATTATGCGATATCTAAGACAATGGAAGTAAATATAATTTCTGAAAAATCATTTTCAAATATCTCTGGTGAAACGTTTGAAAATGCCAAAAAACAGTTGTTAAATTGTGATATGTTTGTATATTCTAATTTCCCAGTCGGGGAAATTAATCAAAAAAATAATGAATTAGTTGAATTTGCAAAATCGCAAGATATTAAAATTATAAAATTTGACGGTTCGATAGATTCGTTACAAAATTTATAACAATTTAATCTTATTATTTTATTATTTAAGTGCCTTTTTTTGGAAATCTACCTCAATATAGTATTTTTTCATCCTATATGAGTACAAAACAATTAATAATACTGTAATACCAACAGCAATGGCATATAACATCCAATTATCTCGTATAAACTGTTCTCCGTTGTAATTATCCGGTAAAAAACCCGTAGGGATAGTTACGCCGATTACAAATATTGCCATTAAAAAATAAATTGCTTTGTCTATCTTTCTTAGATTTTTGCTTTTGAGAGCACAATATAACCCATTTAAAATTAACGATATAATGATTAAATAACCAAGTGGCTTATAGAATAGCCATACAATTACCCCTATTATTAGTATTTTTGTAGTATTCGCCAATCCCATAGAAAAACCCCTTTAATTGATATTAAATCCCCTTTTTTTATATTTTATAATTAGATAATGTCATAATAAATTATCTATTTTAATAGAATATAAATTTATCAATTAAAATGGTAAAAAAACTAAAAAAACTAAAAAATAAAATTAAAAGAATTATTTATTTTTATAAATTCCTTCGTAAGTTCCGTTTGAATCTTTTGTAGCAACAAATACGACCTGTGCAATTCTTGCATACTTTTTAATCCTTAATGGATTGATTACGTGCAAAGCATAGGCAGGATATCCGATATATCCTGGGTCGTGAACTGCGGTGTAGAGTGTTGCACCCATTCGAATTAATGTACTTCTAGGATATGCAAAGCCCGCCATATCTTCAGGTATGCTCATTTTATCTGCTACTTTAACAATATAAACACCTGGTTCTAAATCTATGTATTCATCTTTTTCAGAATCGAAAATTTCAACGTATTCTGGTAATACTCTATCGTTATTTGAATAATCTATACAACCAGTACCGTTTAATTTAGAAATAGTGCCTACTTTTAAATCTATACCGCATTGTTGAACTTGTTTTTCGTCTAAATTTTCAAAAAACTCTTTAGAGATGTTTGCGCCCATTATCATGATAATTCCCTTCTTTTAATGTTTATTAATTTATTAGTATTATTATTCTTTTTATTATTCTTTTTATTATTCTTTTTATTTTTTTATATACTATTTATATGTATTTAATACATTATAATTTTTTATTAAACTATTTATTAATCAAATTACAGAATAGTATATAATAATTAAAAATACAATTAAAGTTAATATATCTGTTTATCTATAGCCAGGTGATTTCTTGAAAATTTTAGGTATTAGTGGAAGCCCAAGATTAGAAGGGACTGATTTTGCAGTACAACATGCTTTAACCTATTTGTCTGACAAGTGTAAAACTAACGGAATAGAATGTGAAACTAAATATATAACCGTAGCAAGAAAGGAATTAAATTTCTGTATACATTGCGACCATTGTATAAGAAAAAAACAGGGTTGCGTTCACAAAGACAGTATGCAGGAAGTTTATGAAGCGTTACAATGGGCAGACGGTATAATTATGGGTACCCCTTGCTATAATGGGAATGTATCAGGACAGTTAAAAACAGTAATGGACAGATGCAGAGCTTTATTTGCAATGGAACTTCATGCAATACGTGATAAGTACGGAATGGGTATTTCAGTAGGAGGGGATAGAAATGGAGGTCAGGAAGTGGCTTTAAAAACCATTCATGATTTTTACATCTTAAATGGTGCTTTACCCGTTAGTGGCGGTTCTTTTGGCTCTAATTTAGGGGCTACATTTTGGTCACGTGATTTAGGGCGTGAAGGCGTCGAGAATGATACTGAAGGTGCGAGAGTTTTAAAAAGAACGTTAAATAAATTCTATAATGAATTGAGTAAAAAGTAGTAAATTGATAAAATAATAGAATAATAGAATAATAGGATAATAGAATAATAGAATAATAGAATAATAGAATAATAGAATAATAGAATAATAACATACTAAAACCAAATATAAATTAATTTATAGTATATCATATACCATATAAAATATAAAATAAGAATATTGCATAATTATAAATAAAAATTTTTTAAGATTAATATATTATTAAAAAAGTGATATGATGGTTAGAATTGCATGGGGAATAACCGGTTGTGGCGATAAGATAGAAGATATTGTGAAGACGATGGTTGAGTTAAAGGAGGAATACCCTAGTCTTGAGGTACACGTGTATTACTCTCAAAATGCAAGAATGGTATTAAGCCTCTATAATTTACTTGATTTATTAAAAGAAAACTTTGAAAAAGTACTACCTGAGGCAAATGCAAATGCTCCATTTTTACCAGGTAAATTGCAAACTGGAAAATATGATGCGTTTTTAGTGGCTCCTGTAACTGCAAATTCAACTGCAAAAATAGCCTACGGTATTGCAGACACTTTAATAACGAATTCAGTTGCTCAAGGGGCAAAGGCAAGAGTCCCTATACTTATGTACCCTCCGGATAATAGGCTGGGGGAAATAGATACAATCATACCTGACGGTAGAACAATAAAATTACACCTTAGGGATGTAGACTATAAAAATGTAGCAACAATAAGACAGATGGAAGAAATAGACGTTTTAGATTCTGTAAGTGAAATAAAGCCTGCTTTAAAGGATTTATTTGAAAAATTAGAAAATAAAGATAATGGCGAATAAAAATATCGAATAGTGAATAGTAAAAATAATAAAAATAATAATAAAAAGAATAATAAAAATAATAATAAAAGTAATAAATTCATTTGAGTATATTTATTTACCTATATTATATATTTGAATAAAATCAAATATAAACTAATATATACTATTAGCCATTATTTTTTAATTACATACTCATATATGCATATGTTGTTAATTTAAAGCCACTACTCAAATTCATATAGGTCTATAATTAATAAAATAGATAAGATAAATAAATACAAAAAAAATATTAAGAGTTATGGATTTTATCAAATTATATATTTTATTAAGTTATATATTTTATCAAATTTTATAGATAAAGCCTATTTATAAATAAATCAATAATACCGAATATAAAAAGGTGTTTATATGCTACAAATTGAAGATTTATCGGTTAAAACTGGGGATAAGGTAATTTTAAAAGATATTCATTTATATATCGATAAGGGCGAAAGTCACGTTTTATTTGGCCCTAACGGTGCGGGTAAATCCACACTTTTAAATACCATATTAGGAAACCCAAAATACGAAGTTGTACGTGGTAATATTTACTTTAAAGGTCACGATATAACAGATATGCCAATGTATGAAAGAGCGAAACTTGGAATAGGTATTTCCTACCAATCACCGCCTTCTTTATCCGGTGTAAAATTAAATACATTGCTTGAGTCAATAACCACCAAGGAAATGAACAAAATAAACGAAATGGCAGAAAAGCTAAATATTAAACATTTCTATGATAGGGATGTAAACGTTGGTTTTTCTGGCGGTGAGGTTAAAAGGTCTGAATTATTACAAATATATGCCCAAAACCCTGAATTAATCATGTTTGATGAACCAGATAGTGGTGTAGACGTTGAAAACGTTGAATTATTGGGCGGAATTATAAACCACTTACTCGATAAAGATAAAAAACCAAGTGAACGTAAAAAATCAGGATTAATTATTACACACTTGGGTTACATCTTAAACTTTATGGATGTGGACAAAGCACACGTTTTATATGACGGAGTAATTGCTTGCTCTGGCTCACCTAATGAGATACTTCCTGAAATTATTAAAAATGGTTACGAAAGATGCGTAGCTTGCTCAAGAAATAAAAAATGCGTGGTGGGAAAATGAATCCAAGTCCAGAATTTAGCGAAAAAATGAATCAAAAAATAAAAGAAGCTAAAGTCAAAGCAGAGAAGTTTAAAGACGTTCCCGCACCATTTGGGGAAGATATAGATTTCAATGATTATCCAACACCTGCTCCTACAAATAGGGAAGTTGAATCATTGAAAGAAATCGATGAAGATGAAAAGATAGCACTTTCAAAAGTAGGAATCGATATAAATGAAAAAAGTACATCTGGTTCATACGTTCAAGTTAACAACGAACCGATATACTCAAAAATGTACAAAAATATCGAAATAATGCCTATTACTGAAGCATTTAAAAAGCATGAATTAAGCGAATACTATTGGAATGTAGTAGATATTAAGGATAAATACGCTGCAAGAGTAGAGAATGAATTATCAGAAGGTTATTTCATCTACGCACCAAAAGGCGTAAAAGAAACTATACCTTTACAAACTTGCCTTTTAATTGGTAAGGAAGATGTTTCGCAAAATGTCCACAATATCATTATTGTAGAGGAAGGAGCTGAATTAAACGTGATAACAGGATGTACAACATCTCCTCACGTAAAATCTGGTCTCCACTTAGGTGTTTCAGAATTTTACATTAAAAAAGGCGGTAAATTAACTTATACTATGATACACAATTGGGGCGAAAACGTACACGTTAGACCTAGAACTGGTGTAAAACTAGAAGAAGACGCCGTATTCATTAACAATTACGTTACTACAATGCCTGTTAAATCCATACAAAGCTATCCAACAGCTTATTGTGAAGGAGACAACAGTAAAGCAACTTTCCAAACAATCGTATATGGTAGTGGTAAATCTAAGTACGATATGGGCTCAAGAGTAGTTCTTAACGGAAAAGGTTCTAGTGCGGACATGATTTCAAGAGTTATCGCAGTTGATGAATCAGAAATTGTTTCAAGAGGTCACCTTGTAGGTGCTGAAAAAGAAGTTAAAGGTCACCTTGAATGTAGGGGTTTAATCCTTTCAAAAGAAGGTAGAATATTAGCAGTTCCTGAATTGGAGGCTACTGAAACCGATTTGGATTTATCTCACGAAGCAGCAGTAGGTAAGATTGCAGAGGACCAACTTATTTATTTAATGTCAAGAGGGCTTACAGAGGATGAAGCGACTTCTTTAATTATTAAAGGGTTCCTTAGCGTGGACATTACAGGCTTACCAGAAGAACTCGCCAAAAGTGTTAAGAATATGATGGACATGACACTTGAAAATGCAATGTAAATAACATTTAAATAATTTCTAAATATATAACTTTTTTAATTTTTAATTTTAATTTTAATTTTTTAATTAAGTATTGATAATTATTTTAATACACTAACGTCGATATTGATTTTAGCTTTAATTTTTTATTCACAGGATAATCGATGAATTTTAAGATAGATGATTAGATTTTAAAATTTAAAAGTTTAGCAAATCATTTATAGTTTAGAATAATAATTATTAAAATAAATATTGTAAACGTAATTAACATATGAAATACAATACAAATACAATAAGGATTGAAAAAATGTCAAATTTAGATTATAACCCTGAAAAAAGTAAATTCGAAAATGAAGATACAGCCGAAGATAAGAATGAAGATATAAGTAACTACAACATGGAAAATAGTCAAAAATATGACGTTATTATCGTTGGTGGTGGACCTGCTGGTTTTTTAACTGCAGAAAATATTAAAAAAGATTTAAATGTGCTTGTTATAGAAGAACATCAATCAATTGGCGTGCCCTTACAATGTGCGGGATTATTAAGTAAACAATGTTCAAAAGAACTTGGAAATCCTAACGGTGTAATCAATAAAGTTAATGGTGCAAATATTTTTTGTGAAAATCATAAGGTAACCGTTGGCGATGATGGGCAAACTAGGGCAATGGTCTATGAAAGGAAAGAGATGGACAAAGACATTGCAAAAAGGGCTTTAAAAAATAATAATATAACTTTAATGCTAAAATCGCATGGAAAAATTTTGAATGCCAATTTAGATGCCAATTCTAAGTACAATATCGAAATCAAAAACAATTTAAAAGATGAAAAATACCTATTTTCGCCAGAAATAATTGTAGGAGCCGATGGTGTAAAATCAGGAATTGGTAAATCCTTAAATATGCACAAAAAACGTCAAATAGTAACTGGTGCTCAAATAGAATACACAAACGTGTCTAATATTGATAGTGACTTTGTAAATGTTTTTTACGATAAAAGATATAGTAAAAACTTTTTCACTTGGATAATACCAACTGGAAAAGACCGAGTACGTGTAGGTATGTGCGACACTTCAAATGCGTTACATAAACTAAATAACTTTATAAACACGAATGAGAATGCAAAAGAGATATTAAAAGGTGCCACACCTGTAGAATATAGCATAGGTGCCATACCAATAGGATACAGTAGTAAAAGCGTTTTAAAAAACGTAATGCTAGTTGGCGATGCAGTTAATCAGGTAAAACCACTTAGTGGAGGCGGTCTTTACTTTGGTGCAAAATGTGCAAAATTATGTGCAAAAACCATTAATAATTATAATACCAACCCTAATGCCGATTTGGGCTATTTAAAAGTTTATGATGACCTTTGGAAATCAGAAATCGGAAAAGAAATAAATTACGGTCTAAAAATGAGTTATTTAATGAATAAATTGAATAATAAAAATATTGGTCGAATTTTAAAATATGTAAATGATAAAAATTTAGTGGACTACATAAATGCAAATGGTAAAATGGATGAACCATCGATAATATTAAAAAAAATCGTAGAAGCTTCCTTATTTGGTAAAAAAATATAAAATAAAATATAAAATAAAATATAAAATAAAATATAAAATAAAATATAAAATAAAATATAAAATAAAATATAAAATAAAATATAAAAATAAAATAATTTTTAATTTAATTTATTTTCTTTTTTTCCGTTTTCGATAATTTCTTTGAAGCTATCAACGACATATTTTGTTTGCTCGTCAGTTAAGCCAAAGGTACTCATTTTAAACTCTTTAGTAGCCCCTCTTCTTATACCACCGATACCTCTTCTTTTAAGTTCTTCGTAGAAGAAATAACCTTTCCTCTTGTCGTGTTCAGCAATTTTATCAAGAATAGGAGTTTCAAATTTAATTAAATCATGATTTTTAGGTTTTTCACCGATTTGTTTAAACCCAAAGGTCTCTAATTCATCAATAATCCATCTTGCACGTTTAACTTCTTTGTCCCAGTTGTTAACTCTCTCTATAACGTGTGCAAAGCTCGTCATAAGCGTTAATATGGGAATACCCCTGCTTGTGCAACCTAGCATTTCGAGCTCTTTTACGATATTTTTTTTAGACGTTTTTAGGATTTGTTTACTGTATTCTTCATTTTTATTGCTTATTGATAATAAACCACAAGGTCCAGAGCCAGACATACTTTTATGCCCTGAAATGGCCAAGAAATCAGCGTTTAAGTCTTCTGCATTTACTGGCATTCTACCTGCAGAATAGGCACAATTCAATAAGAATGGGTACCCTTTATCTTTTGCAATCTTCCCAACCTTTTTAGCGTCTGCTACGTTCCCATAATTACCATCAACGTGCGTAAGTAATAGTAAACCAATAGGTTTACCCTCATCTTCCAATATTTCGATTCTTTCCTTGTATTTTTCAGGATTTACTCTGTAAGTGGGGTAATCTTCCACCGGTGCAATATCAATGTTTAATTTTGCACGTTCAGCAGCTACAAAAGATGTATAGTGTGCGTTACCGTCCATAATTACGTAATCGCCCCGATTACATACTGAATTCATTATAACGTACTTACTTTCTCTTGCCCCGTGTGTAGGTCTAGTAATGTCGGCACCGAAGAATTTTGAGGCATCGTCTAAATATTCGTGGATAGGTGGCGTTTCAACCTGGTCTAATCTACCAGCACAGTAGTCACAAACACTATATCCATCCCAATATTCATAAATGACCTTTTTAGACTCGGTTGGTAGAATTCCGCCTCTTTGAATCGGATTTAAGTTAATCATTTCCCTTTCGAGATGTCTTTTAATGTTTTTGTACTTATCAGTATTTATTTCAGTTCCAATCATAGTTTTTTCAGTATTTTCCATTTTAAACCCCGTTAAATTTGATTTTAAAATGATACACATAAGGTAACTAGTTATAAATTATAAAAAGTAGTTTTTTTACTTAAAAAATAATAAAATTAGGTATTTGATTAACAATTAAAATAGTAATTAATTGTCAATTTCAATTTCAAAAGCAGTTATTGGATGTTCTAATTCGAAATTAACAATAACTTGCGGATTAATTTCCCCAAATAACCCCTTGTATTCTCCATTTATTAAAATTTTGGCACATCTACCCTTAATAAATGATGGGTGAACATAATTTTCAATTGCATAATTTTCAAACTGCTCTCTTAAAAGTGCGTCTATTGCACTTCTAATTTCGTTAAAGTTACCATTTGGTTGAATTATTGCACCAGCCACTTTTCTAATGTCTTTACATTTAGTATCGAAGCATTTTTCAGTCTCGTCTGCTTCTTCATCAATGATTACACAATCTCCAATTTCAAAGATTTTTTGAGGTAATTCATTGTGCTTGTTTATTTTAAGTGTTTCCAATAATTGAGGAATAATTGAAGTTCTAATAACGTTATGCTCTATTGAAGCCGGTTTTAAAACCTCAATATACTCTTTACAACCTTCTTCAACGGTACCTACTTCTAAATTCATTTTATCGAATAAAATACCTTTATTTGTAAGTGTTAAGTTCATAACTTCTTGGAATCCTAATCCAATCATCGTATTTTTGATTTCTGTGGATTTAACTTCCAATTCGTTTTTTTGTCCAATTGTATGTACGTTTATTTTAGCACCGTTAAATTTTTCATAACCATAATTAATAGCTATTTCTTCGACGATATCCACTTTTCCCAACATATCGTTTCTGTATGCTGGAATGTAAACTTTAAGTAAGTTATTACCGTCTTTGTTTATTAATTCAGCGTCTAAACCTGCTTTTCTCAAAGCTGAAATAACTTGACCAAAATTTAACTCTAAACCTAATTTTTTATTAATGAACTCTAAATCGATTTCCATTTGTATTGGTTCTAAATTAGGGTATGTTTTTGTATCGACAACCTTTCCATCTTCCTCATAAATTACTTTTACGCTGTAAATGGTTCCCCTTCTTTCAGCAAGGGCAGTTGCTACAATATTCAAGGTATTTTCAACAGCTCCCTTTTCAGTTCCTGTAATATCAATTAAGAGATTTTTCGTGTTTGTTGTAACTTTGGTTAATTCTCCGTTAATTATCGGAGGCATTGACAACACATCACCGTTTTTATCAGTGATTAAAGGGTATTTGCTTTTTATAAGGTGTGCGTATTTTTGACCTTTTTCGTGTTTTTCGATTATTTCAACAGGAGTCATTTCGCCAGCTTCTGCCATTGCCAAAGGTACAAATTTAACTGCATCGCCTTCTACTTCATCATAAGTAAATGGAGCTTCGATTTTATCATAATCATGAACACCAATAGCCAATTTTTTCCTATCTCTACCGATTGCCCAGTGTAACTTTTCTTGAAGGTTGATGATACTTTCTAATATTAAATCATCCACAATTACGTTTTTAACGAGTGCAAAAGCTATGTATGGTCTTTCTTTGTTGCTTTTAACGATTACTTCTATATCACTATCATGTATATCGTATTTGGATAAACCTGTTTGAATACCCATAAAGCCCCTAAAACCTCTCGCAAGACCTTCTATACTTAAATAGTCTGGTCTATTCGGGTTAATTGAAAATTGAACCATCTCTCGTTTATCTTCTTCGAAAATTTCTTCAACTTCAACACCCATCATAGGGAATTTATCTTCGATTAATTTATCAGAAAGTGATAAATTTGCCAAATATTCTAAATCCTTTTTATCAACATTGATTGTAGGCATTTTTATTCACCAAATTTTTAGTTTTCTTTAATTTATTCTTAATTTATTCTTAATTTATTCTTAATTTATTTTTATTTTTTATTTCTTTATTTTATTTTTATCTTACTTATTCCATTATAAATTCGTCTTTTCCGTATTTGACAATAACTGTATCCTTAACAGTTTCACCATTCTCTAAGGTATATTCATCGTCTATTTTACCGATAATTTGAGCAGGTATCAAGTATTGATTTGCCATTTCGATTACTTTTTCAGCATCTTCTTTTGCAACTACTACACAGAAACCTATCCCCATGTTGAATGTTTTAAACATTTCATGCGTATCAACGTTTCCGAGCTCTTGTATTTCTTTAAATACCGGTAATGGTTCCGGTAAATCATTTATTACGTATGTAACATTCTTATTTAGCCTTTTAATCTTTCTAAATCCGCCACCGGTAATATGTGCAAGACCTTTAACGTTTATATCGGATTTAATCATATCCATAACTGGTTTTACATATATTTTTGTAGGTGTGAGCAATTCTTCAGCAACTGTTTTTCCGTGTTTTAATTTTGAGTTAACGTCCAAATTTGCAATATCAAAGAATACTTTTCTTGCAAGTGATAAACCGTTACTGTGAACTCCGCTACTTCTTAAACCAACGATTACATCGCCTTTTTTAGCTTCCTTACCCGTAACTATCTCGTCCTTTTTAACAACTGCTAAAACGGTTCCTGCAAGGTCAACACCGTTTATCATACTTGGTAATGAAGCAGTTTCTCCACCGATTAAGTTTATATTGGATTGTTCCAATCCTTCATTTAATCCTTTACCGATTTGCTTTGCTATATCTTCGGTGATTGTTTCAACTGCCATATAATCGACTAATGCGACCGGTTCAGCACCAATGCAAATAGCATCGTTAACATTCATGGCAATCATGTCTATAGGAACAGTATCAAACTTATTAGCCATCTCTGCGACTACCATTTTACTACCTACTCCGTCAGTGCAGAGTACTAAGTAATAATCGCCAAATTCGATAGCTCCCGCATAGTGACCATCTAAATCAGCTGGTTTTATTGCGTCCGTTCTTTTAAAGTTGATTTGTGAAACTAATGCTTTTATTATTTTGTCTTCGCCGTAAATATCTACGCCTGCGTCTTTGTAAGTAACCAAAATTACACCTCAGGTATTCAAATATAAATATACATATATATACATATTAATTTTATAATAATATTGGTCTATTTAATCTTTTTATATTATTTACTAATAGATTTATCTATTATCTATTTAAACATAGTATTTATAATTTATTTAAATTTAAACGAAATTGCAATATGCACATAAATAAATATATATTGTATAATGATATAAAAGTATAAAAAATAAAATAAAACAAAATAATAGTGATTTTATGGAAAATTTGAAAGTAGCAATATTTTCTAAACTAACTCTAAAAGAAAATGAGATTAAAAATTTATTTGAAAGTCATAAAAAGCTTAAAAACGTAGATTTACATATATACGACCCTATAAAAAGAGGGGATTTACAAAAGCCCGAAATGCTTAATTATGATATAATTGGCATAATAGATGGCTGTTTTTTACAGAATACTGCGGTAGGACACAGGGAAATATTACATATTATACGGAAAGGCATTAAAGTCTATGGTGCAGGCTCTATGGGTGCTTTAAGAGCTTCCGAATTAGACGGTTTTGGAATGGTCGGAGTAGGAAAAGTTTATAACCTCTACAAGTCAGGAACACTATGTGATGATGATGAAGTTGCAGTTACATTTGATAATGTAAAAAGTCAAAATGGATTTGAAATTATACAAGTAACTTTTTCAATGGTTAGCTTTAGGGAATTTATGGCAAATGCACTATCAGATGATGTTATAAACCGGGAAGAGCATGATATATTAATTAAAAGTGCAAAGGAACTCTATTATCCCCTTAGAACCTATGAAACCGTATTTGAGAAATCGCAAATATCCTGGGAAACAACGGAAAACTTGATGAATTATATAAAATCTCAAAAAGATATGAAAATGATTGACGGATTTGAGATGTTAAATCACATGATTAATGATATTTCAAATTTTAAAAAATAAACTAATAAAAATAATATTTAAAAATTAATTTTCTTTTATAGGTACTTTAGAATTACCCTTTATCATAGTTTTAGAGAATGCCAATGTACCAACTGGCCCACATATTAGCAAGAACAATGCCACAGACTGTGCAAAACCTATGTAATATATTTCATTGATAACAATTAAAAATGTAGCTACGATAATAGCTAATAATCCTTCGCCAATTAAAACGTTTGAAGTATTTTTATGAAAGCATAACTTTAAAGAGGAGAATGCTCCTATAACTAAAGTAAACAATGTAAAGTATATTACATATTCATTCATTTAAACCAACTCTTTTATAATTTTGGATTCCTAGGATAGTGATGTATATGCCCAGTATATAAATATCAATGAACCTAAGAAGATTGAAAACCACATCCAAATGTTTAGCAAAAATGCTATTTTATAGTATTTTTCCGCTTTTTCAGGGTCGTTCATAAGTTTTTTTATAGGGTCATTTCCATAGTATTTTTTCCTTTTTAACATAACTATTCACATCATAAATTATAATTATCTATATGAATTCTTAATTTATATAGCTATTGCAAAATCTGATAAAAATACATATAAAATAATATAAAAAAGTAGTAATTGAGTTTACTCAATTACCTTAAATCCTCCGTCAACCCATTCTACAGTTATAGGTTCGTCAGGTAACTCAGTAAGAGTTTCAAAATATTTTAAAGCAGCTTCAGTTCCTAATCT